>AWNV01000084.1 GCA_000493965.1 Candidatus Aminicenans sakinawicola JGI OTU-1 | reverse complement strand
TTTTGTACATTTTTTTCCTTATCATTTCCGCTCCTGTAAAGTTTTCTCTAAACCTTACAGCAGCTTTCCTGAAAAGGGAATTCTGTCTTCCACGTCTATGGGATTTCTGCTTTCCATTACCATAGGAATTCTGTCTTCCATTACCATGGGATTTCTGCTTTCCATAGTACTAGGAATTCAGCTTACCATTTACAGCAGGAAAGAAGACAACAGTAGATGGGTCTGTGATGTTTGCCCACAGTGAGCTCAATAGCGGCCTAAGGTTCCTGAATTTTCGTGTTGTGCCAAGAATTAAACATGAACCCGGTGATATGATTCAACTTCGCCATGGTGGCTCATATCCGGATGTCATTGAGAGCTATTCGTTTATATGGTCTGAAAACTTTACTTCAAGGGGCAGTGACATCTACATCAACGAATGGGGAGTTGCGTGTGCAAGCGACGGCACTCATACTGTCGAAGACTCACGCGATGAATTGATAAGGCGTGGGGACATAAAAGATGGTGGCATTGGGTACATGTTGAGACGTCAAATCGCACGGAGGGCAAAAACAGCAAGAGAAGGTGTGCTTATTGCCGGAGAACTGATCGGACGATTTGGTTATAATTCATCCGGCGTAACGCTTGTAATAGCAGATCCGAATGAAGCATGGATACTATCAATGGCGATGGGACAACACTGGATTGCACAAAGAGTTCCTGACGATGAGGTGGTTGTACTGGCAAATGTAAACATAATCGGCGAAATAGACCTGGATGATACTGATAATTTTTTGGCGTCACCGGATCTCATTGAATATGCAATAAAAAGGGGCTGGTACGATCCTAAAAGTGGCATACCATTTAATTACAAAGATGCGTACGATGTAATTGGCAAGGGATGGTTTGAAACCAAATGTGGTTGTGACGCCAGACAGTGGCGAGGTCAATGTCTTGTGACTGGAAAGGATATCGCCTTACCGGTTAAGGGGAACCTTCCTTTTTCAGTTAAAGCAAATCGTAAAATTACAGTGAAGGACATGAGAGACATGCTGAGCGATCATCTTGAGGGAACTAAATTCGATAAAACAGAAGGATATGAATTAGGTTCCCCACATGACCTCATGAATTCAGGGGATGGATGTATCTGTAGTCAACATAACCAGGAGGCTGCTGTGTTCCAGTTAAGAAACTGGCTGCCCCCAGAGGTCGGTTGTATTTATTGGAGGACTACTGCTGCATCCTGTTCCAGCGTTCTTACTCCCTGGTATTTAGGGATCACACAGACCCCTGACATTTACTACAAACAGTACGACCTTAAAGAGAACTTGACAGCAGAATTTCATTTTAATCCACCTGCAGGAACATTTGATTATGACCCAGAAAAAGCGTTTTGGATTTTTAATTCGCTGGAAAATCTCGTAGATTTGAATTATGGAAAGTATATAAAGAAAGTGCGTACAGTCTGGAAAGATTACGAGGTAAAAGAATATGCAATGCAAGCAACTATCGAAGAAGCCGCTCTTAAGCTGCTAAAAACGGATAAAGCTTTAGGGAGAAGATTCTTGACTCTTTACTCATGTGGACTTGCTCTCGAAGCCGTGGAAATAGCTAAGAAAATGGTCAATAAGTTGAGAACAGAGCTTTACAAGTCATAATATGGGATGCAGTCTAGTGATCGTTGGCTGACATCCTGGCAATTTAAGGAGGAATCATGAAAATAATTCGACATATTGGCTCGCTGGCTTTCGTGCTTGGGCTCTTCACTGCAATATTTATTGGCATGCCTTGGTACGTGACCATTTCCGAGGATCCAGTCATGCCCTGGTGGCTCAGGATAGCGGTTTTCTGCCTCCTGGGAGGTATCCTTGTGGTTTTGCTGACAGTGGCTCTCGAACAAAGTGTAAGCAAGACATCAGGAAAAAAGCTTCCCCTTACTGAACCTGACTCACGGGTTTTACTGATGAATTCCACAGAAATACCTGGCCGAGAGATAACAGAGATTCTCGGTATGGTTCAGGGCCATACAGTATTTGCCATTTGGCTTGGAAAAGACCTATCCGCCATGGTCAGATTGATCCTCGGAGGCGAACTGACTGAATACACAGAGATGATGGGAAGGGCTCGTGCAGTGGCTAATAACAGGATGATCGCCCAGGCCGAAGAGATGGGGGCAGATGCAGTAATCAATGTTCGCTATATGACTACTAGTGTTGTTGGTAGTGCGGCTGAACTTTTAGCTTACGGCACAGCCGTCAAGCTCAGGAAATAGCTCGCTTCTTTTACAGGTGATCTCCAATTTTTATTCGTAGCGGAGGGACTCAACAATGTTCGACCGCATAGCACGGAGTGCAGGTGTCAGCCCGGCCAAAAACCCAGCCAGTATCATGAAAAAAACAGTGATCATCGATGTGAGCAGTGAATTCTCCGGTGAAAAAAGCATCATGAGCTGAGCATTCTGACTACGCAAGATTTCGACGAGAGCTGAAAGGCCTGAATTTAAACCCCAACCGATCAGAAATCCAATAAGCCCCCCAAGAAACGTAAGGGCTAAAGCCTCTATAAAGAACTGTTGGAAAATATGTCTTCGAAGCGCCCCCACAGCTCTGCGGATGCCTATTTCCCGTGTGCGCTGAGTAACGATAAAAAACATGATATTCATCACTCCAACAGCCCCGATCATCAGAGTGATTACTCCCACTCCGCCCAGGAATACCTGAAGTCCCAATACAATATAAACCAGGAAATCCATACCCTCAAGCATGCTCCATATATATAGGGCATCTTCATCTTCCTGCTGAAATCTGTGCAGTCTGGACAACGTTTTGCGAATTTCCAATATGGCTTCTTTGTAATTCTCCTTGCTGACAGGCGAGACAAGTATTCGAGACAGGTATTTCTGCCCGCTGAAATCTTTCAATGCAGTAGTAAACGGAACAAGCAGTTTATCGTCATCATAGGAATTATTCATTGACAGCTGAAGGCCCTTGGGTTGGGCAGTTCCTACTACGAGATAGCGGACTCCATTGATTTTAACGTATTCTCCTGTGATATCACGTGTACGGCTCCCGAAGAGGCGCTCATGAATGTTTGCTCCCAGAAAACAGACCCTTCCGCTTTCATCAACGTCTCCTTGATTGATAAACCGCCCCTTTGCAATCTTGAAATTACGCATCTCTTGTGTTTCCGGAACTACACCAAGAGTGTGTACAGCACGGTTTTCGTTGCTGTATTTCACTACAGGAAAATCACAGTCATATTCCGGAATGGCTCTTTCTACCTTAATGGGAAATGAATTGAGTGCGTCTACGTCTTTTGATGAGAGCCGGACTCTTCGTGCTTCTCGATAGGTGCTTCTTTGTTTTTTAACACGCCCGCCACTCACGAATATAGTTTTTTCACCCATCTTTCCCCATTCGCGGTCGAAAAATCCCTGGAATCCTGTGCCGAATCCAATGAGTACAATTACGGCAGCAATACCCCAGAAGATTCCAAACATCGTGAGAAAACTCCGGGACTTACTGCTGCGAATTTCGAGAAAGGCTTGTCCGATGAGTTCACCTGTTAATGTGCGAGAAACCCAGAGAGGCTTTGGTATTTTCCTGCCTTCGGTAGTTTCACCCCGTTCGTACTGAAGTGCTTTTACCGGCTGCATCTCAGCCGCTCTTTTTGCCGGAATGTATCCTGAGACAACTCCGGTCAGGATCATCACAAATACGACAATCAAGGAAAGTTCCGGAGAGTTTTGGGGAATAGGAATATACGGGGGCAGAGGCAAAAGCCTTACTGCTCCCAGCAGAGCCGAACCCAGCAGAAAACCGATGAATCCGCCCAGCATTGTGATGAATAGCGATTCGGCCAAGAACTGGAGACGAATGTCCCGTTTCTTTGCTCCCACTGCTTTACGGATGCCTATTTCTCGGGTGCGTTCCTGTACCGACACAAACATAATATTCATTACTCCAATACCGCCGATAAATAGGGTGATTATTCCGATGAGGCCCAAGAGAATGTTCAATCCGAGGGAGAGCAGGTTAAACATCTTCTCGTAGAAGGCAAATTCAAAAATCATCAACGCTTCTTCGTCTTCAGGATCGAAATGGTGGCGCTCGGCTATGACAGAGCGTGCCTCAGTTACAACTTGACTGGATTTGTAAGTTTCCTTTGGACTGATAAAAACAAGATCAAGGCTCTTCCCGTCCCCCCACAATTGTTGTGCCGTGCTTAGAGGGATTAGAACCTGGTCGTCATGTCGGCTGTTTATGGTAGATAACTGCGACTTTTTTTCAACAGCCACACCTACGATGAGGAACGTTACACCATGAATCCTAATCTTTTTGCCTACTGGATCGGATCCTATGTCAAAAAGCTGTTCCTTGATATTATTGCCTATGAATGCAAAACGCCGGCGGTTCTTAAAGTCGTCCTCGGTGATAAACCGTCCTTTTGCCACCTGCCAGTTGTTCATCTTTTTAGCAGCCGGCAGGATACCGCGGATGTTGTATCGCCGGGATTCTGTTTCGGCTTTCACATAGTACCATCGGGCCATCTGAGGGTTTATTTCGGCTACCGAAGGACATTGAATTTGAATAGCCTCAATATCCTTCATTTCCGGCACAATGGGCCGTCCGGCTTTATAACCACCAACACCAATGGAAGTATGACCTGGTATCAAAACAACCAGGTCTTCCCCGATTTTGTGCATACCTTCCATCATGAAATTGCTGAACCCGAATCCCCAACCCAACAAAATCATTATGGCTATAATGCCCCAGATAATCCCGAAAAGCGTAAGTATGCTTCTGAGGCGATTTGCTTTAAGATCTATGAAAGCCTGTCTTATTATTTCCGAAAAATTCATAAATAAATCCTTGATAAATGGCTCGTTCGGACCAATGTTAGGATAGAGCCATGAAACTTACGTTATGACACTACTTAGGAAGAATCACGACCTGGCCCTTTTCAAGGCCTGATAGAACCTCGGTTCGAAGACCGTCGGAAATGCCCTTTGTAATTTCAATTTTCTGCATTCCTTCCGGGACAGAATCATCCTGGATATTGACGAAAGTTTTTCCGTCCTCGTATATTATTGCGCCTTCTGGGATAACCAGAACATTATCATGCTCCTCCAGAATGAGTTCGGCATCTGCTGACATGCCCACACGGAGTCTATCCTCAAGGTCATGGATTGTTGCCCGGATTTCAAAGTTAATGATATCCTCCTCCTCGCGGCCCTGGGGGCTGATGTGAGTCAGATCTGCTTTAAAAGGCTCGTCAGGATAAGCTTCGACATAGATCTTGGCCGGTAGACCGAGATGAACCTTTCCGATATCTGCCTCGTCCACGTCGCCTAGAAAATGCTTCTCAGAGACATCGGCGATTGTCATGATAACTGTTCCTCCGAAGGCCGAGGAAATGGGGATAACCGCACTCCCTTTGTCGGTGTCCCGGGAAAGGATAATACCCGATATGGGAGCAATCACTGTCATGCTGGCTATGGCTTCCCGTGTCTCTTTATCGATTTCACGTTTATCTTGTTCGGTGACTTCGATGTCTTCAACCAGTGCCGATACATTCGATCCCTGTTCCAGCACTCGCAGTTGAGCCATGGCAGCGTAAAAACGGGCCTTAGCAGTTTGGTAGTTCGCGTTAGCCCGATCGTAATTTTCTGGCGAAATCACGTTTTGTTCATAGAGCTCTTTGCTCCTCAGATATTGTTTTTCGGCGACGACCTTATCGTATGCTGCGGCCTTTACTTCGGTCCGTGCCCGAACCATTTCCACTGGAGTGGCTCCCGGAATAATTTCCACCAGTTTCTGGCCAACAGTCACCTTGTCACCTTCCTCAACATAAAACTGCTTGATGACGCCTCCTATTTTTGATTTGATCTCGGCCTTGTAAAGAGCTTCTATCTTGCCAGTAGCCACAACGGTTTTTGCTATATTCCTTATTTCTACTTCTGCAGTGTTTGCTGTTTGGGTGTCAGCGTCTTTTTTGCAGCTTTTGGTTGCCAGAAAAAGAGTGCCAAGAATTACTATAATAACCACGATTATTATGATGGCTTTTTTCATTAGTCAACTCCAAAAATTATTTTTATTGGGTAGAGAAAAAACTGGCGTAGTGAGTAAGGCATGTAAGATTCTGCCTCTTTCGCCTGGCAGTGCCTTACTAGACTAGCCATGCTCTATCCCAAATCAAGCTTCTCTAATTCATTAGAGGAAAACTTTTTACACATAGGAAATTTGATGTTCAAACTGCAAGGACACAATAACAAAAATTCCTAAACATTAGTAGTCCTTCTTTATGAGCTGCTAATTCGCTTATCTGCCTTTTTTCTTATCAGGAAGCTATGAAGTCATTGGTTTCCCGGCATTTCTTACTGTGGCTGCTCAAATTTATCCTCCTTATTAATATTACGGATAAGCATGGGAAAAGTTCAACTGAGGGAAAAAAAGCTATTTTTGCTTTGTCAGTTCAAATACCATAGCGCCACCTGTTTCTTTATAAACATCCTCCTTAAATTTTATTACACTTTGCCCGAGTTTTTTATTTGAAGCGAATATGATTACTGCTTAAGCTGTATGATGACTTTGTGTGATACGAATTCACTGTTTTTGCCTTGTGGTATTACAAATCTAAGGTTGCCTTTATTGATCTCTGCCCCTTCCAGGCTCTCAACTGTTTCCGGGTTCACTGTGCCCAATTGATAGGTGTTTCCGGCCAGGCCTTCTACGATAAGCTCGAATTTTGAACCTTCCCTGTGGAAAGAAATGATTTTTAGGCCCTTATTTCTGTCTCCCACTTTACTATCCTGCAGCAAAGGAAAGATTTCGAAAGCCGGGAGGAAAGATATTTCTATCTGTACGGAGTCTATATTTACAGGAATATTTAAGAAAGGTTGGACAACCTGTGCAGCTTCAGAACATTTAAAATCAAAAGGGTGTCCGTCGACAACAAGGGACTGGATATGAGTTCCTGCTCCAAGTGCAGGTGCGAACCAGANCCTGTATTCTCCGGCGTCTCTTGTTTTAACAAAAACTATGATTTTATTCTTGTCTCTCCTGTAGTCGAATGAAAAGACGGCTTTTCCTATCTTAAAATTGTCAATTGAAACATGGTCCCAGCAGGCCGGAAAATGTGGGGCAAAAGAGACGGATCTCTCCAGTGCATTGCCTTCAAGTCCCAGCAGTCCGCGAACAAAAGGAAGCACTGCTCCTGCTGAGGAAAAACCCTGTTGAGACACAGCCTCCTGCGGCCAGACATTATGAGTGCCTGAAAAGACCTCCGTGATACAGCCAAGTGCGTTATCAAAAGTATGTCTTGCTGTAGACATAAGCAGGCTGTAGGCCTGAAGAGGCATGTGGTGTTTGTAAAGGGCCGTAGTCACCCAGCTTGTGAGAAAAGGCCACACAGCGCCGTAGTTATAATTCAGAGGCTGGAAGTGCTTACTGTTCACAGAAATGCTTCGAATTCCCCAGTCCGTTGCCAGTTCGGCTGAGCTTATTCTTTCGAGTGACTTTAAACTTCGCTCCTCTGTACCGAAGTTCCACATCAGGCCAATCGAGTTCCATGGAGAGATTTCCTTGACGTGTTCGCCTTTTGCATTAAATGCATATGCATAGAACTGGTTGTCTTTATCCCAGAACTTTTCGTTGAATGCATTTAGGGCTTTCTGATAGTGATGTTTTGAATCCGCAGCATAGGATTTTTTGCCTGCAATGGCAGCAAGGTAAGGCATGGCATAAGCTGCCCGTACCCAGACTGCAGCTAAATATATGTCTGTTTCTATTCCTGTCAAGGCTCCGTATTCAAGCGCACCAAGGCCTGCTTTTTTGTTGTCCATCAAGCCGTCATTATTAGCATCTGTGGAGAGGCACCACTCAAAAGCTCTCTTTAGGGAATCCCAGCTCGTTTTTATAAAATCTGTGTCTCCGCTCATTTTGACATATTCATACATGGCGGCAATGTAATAAGGGGTTGTATCTCCATGTATATATCCATAGTGATAATCGTTCCACCAGTCGATATATCCTGCTGCCTGTGAGAGCTCATGGGGCATTTTCCCGTCCTTTCGCTGCCATTTCTGTGTAAAAGCAAGAGCATCCCGTACAAATGGATAAACACCATAGCTCAAAAGGCTGAATGAATTTATGTAAGCATCGCCCCCAAAGAACCAGCCGAATCCGGGCCGGCCGCTTGTTCCGGATGCTCCCAGGCCGGCAACCATTCCTTTTCCAAGGTCCGGATTTTCCACCATGAGGTTGTCAAAAGCTACTTTTGCCCACGAAAAGGCTAGGTTCAGCTCTGCGCTTGGTGTTTGAACGCGAAGTGTATTTTTGTGAAGATCACGGTAGTATTCCAGATTCTTCCTGTAGGATTTTTCAGGGTTTGTTTTCAGGTTTTCATAAACTTTAAGGACTTTCTCCTGAGGACCCTTGCCGCCGGCTATAATAATTGGGATATAGCTGTTTTTGACTTTCAAGGGATCCTGAATCTCGATTTTAAATTCGCTGGGTGTATCAGAAAGCATGTGTGCAGGAGTGTAAGAAATTCCAGAGGCAGCAGGGCTTCCGATTATCCCATGATTTTTTCCTGTGGATTCCGATATGATATAGGCCTTTAGCTTATCATCCCAGTAAGCATACTGACCGCCTATTCCTGCAGGCCACATCGGCTGCAAAACAGGCAGGAATCCGCATACAATGGTGAGCGGCTCTATTGAGTCTGCCTTCAGGAGGATAATTGCTCCTGCTTCCTTAATAGGTGTTATGTAGATGGCTTTTACAGTAAAGGATTGATAAGTGAAAGTCAGGGTTGTTGCTTCGGGAGAAACAGATATATATCTTACAATATCTCTGCCGTGGATGAGACGTGTGGAGCCGGATGTTAAAAACGAGAACTCAAAACTGCGCAAGAGCTTGAGAGGATAAGCCCATGCTTCAAAAGAACCGCTCTCGTCCGCAAGAATGGCGAATTTTCTGCCGGCTTTATTAAAGGGAGTTCCTGGATGGGCCAGTCTCTGGAGAGCCATGTCATTGGGCTCTATCTTAAATTCCGGTACAAGTCCCTGCTGTGCATGCAGTACTGCAAGGATAAGAAAGAAAAACAAGCTGATTATGGCCACTTTTTTAATTGCCATATTGTGCTCCCTTTTTTTCATCTTTTTAGAGATTATCATCAAATCTGCTGACAATGTAAAGAAGAAGGAAAGAGCTGAAGAATATTATCCTTAAGTTCGAAGATAGGAGGCACCGTTGACATCGATGATGCAACCTGTCAAGAAATCAATTCCCTCAGAAGCCAGAAAAAGTGCTGTGTTGGCCACTTCGCTCGGCCGTGCCACCCTTCCCATGGGGCTCTGGTTGCGGATCTCCTGGCCATGGATTCCTTGAAGGATAGGGCGGGCCATATCCGTTTCAACAAAACCTGGAGCGATGACATAGACGAATATTTTATGAGGCGCGAGAGCTTTAGCCAAAGACTGACTCATGGCATTCAATCCTGCCTTGCTGGCTCCGTAACAGGGAGCGTCAGGCTCTCCTCTGAAAGCGCCCCGGGAAGAGATGTTGATAATCTTCCCGCCCCCATGGTCAATCATATTCCTGGCAAGCAAGAATATAAGGTTTGCCGGTCCAATTAGGTTGGTCTGTAGTGTTTTGTTCCATATAGCCTGCCATTCATCATAAGTGGAGTCAATAATCTGGGCTTCTTCATACATGCCCGCATTGTTGATCAGGATGTCGATACGGCCTGCCTGAGACAATACAGAATCCACCATCGTCTTTGTGGATTGGGTATCGGTCAGGTTTGCCTGAACGATAAAATGTCTGCCATTTTTAAGCCTGGCCAAAGTTTCTTCCGCAGCTTGCCTGTTTTTATTGTAATGGACGATGACTGTGGCCTCGGCTTCTGCAAATTTCAAGGCAATAGCCCTGCCAATGCCCCTAGAGGCCCCGGTGACAAGGGCAATTTTGTTTGAAAGATTTATGCTCATTTTTACCTCAATCCCTGAATTTAGAAGATGAATCTTGCCTTTCCTTATGTGCTGGTTCTTCTTATATCCCAGCAATTAACACACCGGTAACAATCGAAATATATCCATGAGACGCATGGATGTCAATAAAATTCAGTGAATATACCTAACACATGAAGAGTTGTGCTATTTACCTCTGTTTTTCTCTATGTTGGATTTTCCATCATCTATTCGTTTTCTAGATTTGGCCTCTCGATTTCCACCAACAGATTATTACTTGAGCATATATCTATTCTCTTCTTTTATCGACTCATTTCACTTTTCCGGCTAAATGAAATGAATATGAGAGAGCATTATTAACCTGAATTATTCATAAAAATTGCTGATAAATTATATCAATAAAAACATGCTTTAATCGTTCTCCATGAAACCCTCAGAACTAGTTTATCCTATATCATATCGAT
>AWNV01000083.1 GCA_000493965.1 Candidatus Aminicenans sakinawicola JGI OTU-1 | reverse complement strand
ATCTGGCTGAGGAATTTACAAAAGCTCTGGATGCGAAAATCGAGGAAGACAAGAAAGAAGGGAAACCTGACATCAAATCCAGATTTTTAGACCTGGCAAAGACCAAAAAAGAGACAGAGTCCATATCGAATGCCCATGGTGGGAGCCCTGGGAAATGGATGAGAATTGGCTTATCACAACCGAAGTTCCCATCGATAATTATCTCAAAAATCCCTCTGACAGGGCCATCTACCGCTATGACTATGGTGATAGCTGGGAAATGACTGTAAACCTCGAGAAAATTCTTCCTAAAACAAAGAATATCACTTACCCTGTCTGTCTCGATGGCAAACTTGCCGCTCATCCTGAGGATTGCGGTAGTATTCCCGGATATTATCAATGTATCGAGGTTTTTGAGGCCGCAGATGAATTAGAGAAACGCCCCGACACAGAAGAGAATGAAGAGCTGCGGGAACGTCTTGACTGGCTCGGTGATTGGAATCCTTACATGTTTGATCCGAAAAGGATCCACTTCGAAAGCCCAAGGGACCGCTTCATCATGGCCCTTGAATAATAGCGAAAGGCAGAAGCAATCTCGTAAATAAGCATAGCTGTCATCCGATTCAGATTACCTATCGAGAAAATGAGATGCTATGAGCCGTCTCTTTCCAAGACGGGCCATCCATGTCGTAATTGCGGGCTACCGTAGGTTGCGAAGCAAGCCTATAATAATGAAGGAACCATTCCCTGAATGGACTAATCTGCAGCGCTCTTTCTTCTTAGGGAAGTTGCAGCGCAGGAGATTGATCATATTTTTGAAATTTCACCTATTCATATTACAATAGACAAATTCATCGAAGGCATTCGGAATAAACTTGAATTTTTTGAAGAATTATGGAGAGATCGGATCGTACTCTATAACGAGTTTCTATTTTGGCAACTAAGTGGCTTCATTTTAACCTTTGAATAATTTTATCTTTAATTCTCCCCCGATATTCAAACAGCAATATGTGAATGTGTCTTGATTGAGGAATAATTTTAAAATAAAATCGATATTTTCCTATTCTTCCCCTATAGATATTTCTCTTCCCCCCCCACTTTTTTAATATCCCCTAAAAAAGGATTTATCTCAAGACACTCAAATTTCTTAATTACTTCATTGTGGGATTTTAAATCAAGATTTTCAATATTTATCTGTGCGTTTCTAGCAATTTCACTTATTAGCCAATTTTTTCTCTGCGAAGCCACGTTTCAACTCCTCAAAAGAAATGGATTCTCCCCTTGCTATTTCTTCCATGCCAGCTTCTATTTTTATCCATTCTTTTGCACTAATTTTTACTTCCTCAATTTCATTTTTTACTAAAGTTCTAATGAATTCTCTAATCTTACCAGTTTTACTATAACCTTTTTCATCGCAAACTGCATTAAAAGCAGTGTACTCATTTTCAGGGAGACGAATAGTGATAGTTTTTTCATTCACCTTACCTTACCTCCAACCGTACCGTTTCTGTTAAGTATCAATTAAATAATTGAATCACATTAAAAATAATGCATTATAATGCATTTGTCAAGCATTTTTTTAGAAATTTGACCTTTTTTCAAATTAGGACACTACTCTATTTCCCTAATCCACCATCAAAAAATAGAAAAACCTCGCTTTACCTATATGTTAGAATGTACTTTTGAAAAAACCTTTCACCTCCTGGATTGTCAAGAGGCGCATAGATTTACGAGGTAAATCGGCATATAGTTTTACTAGTTTGTCGCGCTCTAAAGATCTCATATTCAGAGCCATAGCCGTTTAACTTTCCTCCTTTTGTGATTATTTGATCATTTTATTGAAATCTTTTATCCGGCAGCTTTGGCTCTCGATATGCATTAAAATTATTTTGTAAGTTTCAATCTGCCAATACCAAATCTATTATCCTTACCAGCAGGACCTAGGTCTTTTGCTCGAGCTTCAAGGATAGCATTGATTTGATTTAACGTATATGGGAATTTCTCTTTCAATAATGCAAATGCACCTGCTACGTGAGGAGTCGATGCTGATGTTCCATAAAACGCCAAATTTCCGTAAGTAAAACTAGAAACTCCAGCAGGCGCGCACATATCGGGTTTTATTCTTCCATCTGAAGTTGGTCCTCGGGAACTATACCAATGCAAAGAATCATCTGACAAATCTGTTGCTCCTACTGTTATAGAGTTAGCAGAATCTGCAGGTATTAATAGGCTTCCATACTTCTCATTGTACTCAAGATCTCCAGATGCTCCATAAATGAATAATTCAAGTTTGACTTTTTTAGTAGCGTGATATTTTTCAATTAAAACAAACCACCATGTTGATATTTTTGAGTACCAACCCCATATGGATTCAACAGGCCACTGGGTACCTGTCTGATAATTCATAGAGCTATCAACATATTGCCAATAGTAACCATTCCAAATATATAAATATAAATCATAATCTTGATTTGATCCACTGTATCTATTCCCATTCCAATATCCCCAATCGTTCCAATTTAAATACATCTCCACTGGGGTATACGCATCAACATAAATAGTTAACCCTTCATCCGCACCAGAAAAATTATGCCAGTTATCATTATCAGTATCATTAAAATTGCCTTCCCAATGCCTGTCGGCTTCATTCCCAGCTGCAGAAACCCAAATAATTCCATTGCTGTCAGCTTTTTTAACATCTTCACAGATAGGCCCCGTCCCGTCTCCTGCGCCAGAATTCAACCATACTATTGAATAAGAGACAATATCTATCCCTTGATTTATTATCCAATCAACTGCATTATGATGTTCTACATCAGTATTAAAATTAACTAACCATAGCTTAGCGTTAGGCGCCATATCATGTACGATTTCAGCACATGCGGTTCCATGCTTATCAGCACATAAATTTCTATCTGACCTAAATGATCTGGTTACAACACTATCAGGTAATTCTGTGCCTAGTAAATTTTCATATCCTTTAAACCCAGCATCGAGTATGCATACTTTTACTATTTCACTTGTCCGGTATGGAGTTACAGTCTGCCATTGATCTGCACCAGTTTTTTCTACGTCCTCACTAACTACACACGGAATCGGTTTTTTAGGAAGTCTCAAATATCTTACATATGGTAAGTATATTAAATCATTTAATCTATCTATAGGAATAATACTCTGAATTAAATTTCCATATGCAGTCTCTACTTTACCACCTAAAGCCTTTATTTGTTCAGTAATTAAATAATTGGTTCTTTTTACACTCATAGTGTCTCTTATATTTGAAATGGATCTTACTCCATTTGATTCGGCTACTACTCTAACAAATCCATCTTGCATATCAATTCTCCGCTGATTTGCAAATTCTTTAGCTTTTTCTATTCCTTGCTCAAAATATGTTTTCATTAATTTATATAATACATATTCCATTTTTGGATTACCTTCTTTTAAATCATCTGATAATTTTGATAGATTCTGAGGCTCGAGTGGTTTTATTGTATCTACATTTGAAAATAGAACAATTGTGGCAGCAAAAAATAAAATCAGCATCCATAATAAAAGATATAATTTTATCTTCATTTTTTATCCCTCCTTTAAAGCGAAAATAAATATTTTAATCCGAATCCGATATAAATGTAGCTCATATCAAGACCATCCAGGTCTCCCGAAATCTTCTCATTTGAAACTTGATCAATAAGCTCCCAGCTCCCATTTGTATTGTTAATAAAATATTTACAATCAATATTAAATATAAAACTTTTACTAATAAAAAGATCTAATCCCATACCAACCTGAAGACCTATACTTTTTTCAACTTCTTCATTTATATCAAATCCTACGTTATTCCAAGAACTTACAATGCTATTATTTAGACTGAAATCATTTAGGAAATAACTTCCCCCAACTTCAATATAAGGGGTTAAAAAATCATTTACCGGCAATCTTCCTTGCAAGCTTAAACTTATGGGTATTACTGATAATTTTCCGGCACTTAATGCTTCTGGATCCTCTTCTACGTCGTTTTGAAAACTAAGTCCGCTTATCTCGATTGCTAAATTTTTTGATATTAATAAGTATATATTTCCTCCATATATTACTCCTTCACTGTATTTGGATTTTGAAGGCATTGCATATCCACCAATTAAACCTAGCCCTACTTTAATTCCATCTTTTTTACTTGATATTGGTGCTTTCTCTACAGCTATTTGGGTTTTTCTTTCTTCAGATTTTACTGCCTTACTAATTTCTTCTGTTTTCTTCGTTTCTTCTTTTATTTCTTTTACTGTCTTTTCCCCCGCTTTCACTACTTCTTTTCTTTCTTCTTCAGTCATTTTTTCATTTTCTTTCTCTTCTATTTCTTTTTGTGTGATTTCCTTTTTTTCTACCTGTGGTCTAATAATTTCAGCCATAGAAGATCTTACAAACCCACCTATTTTCGCTCTTCTTTCTTCCAATGTGAAAAATACGTAATACCATTCTCCTTTTTCTGTCCCAGTCCCAAAGATATTTAAAACTTTCCCCTTCCCCACGGTAGCAATAACAAGACTATTCTCACTAGGTTGTAAATAGACATTTGCTTTATCTGCAATTATCTTGATTTTAACAGGTTCTGTGGATGGGCGGGCAAAGGTAAAAATAAACAATAATGCAAAAACAGTAAAAACAAAATTTGTGCGTTTCATCAATCCTCCCCTTAATACAACAATATTCTTCTTTTAAAATCTCACTAAGCTGACTAAATTTTTTTATATCATAGATTGTGAGGAATGTAAATGCCGGTTTTCAAATAATGCGTCCGATAACCAATCCAAATTAGGTTCACTGCGTATGGATAGCAAAACTTGTTGCCATGTACATTTTTGGAGTAATGACGGATTTTTCAAAGCATCTTTGACTTCTTGAAAAGCAATGAATCCTTTTCCTCCGGGCTGGAACTGTTGATATGTATCTAATTTACCCCCTAAAATGCAATTCCCCATCTCTAATCCTCATCATCAACTGATTCAATAGAAAGAACTTTAACCTGTTCTCTCTTAAATTTGAATCTGTCATGATAGGAGTCTACAACCAAGACATTTATCATGTTTTCTGGCGTGAGATCAATTTCTGAGGTTCGACTCATACTTGAGGTTCCCAGGACACGAATAATTTTATCAGGAAGTAATAAAGTGACTTTCTTCATATCTACCCTCCTTAAAAAGCGATTCTTTTTAATCACATAAACGGAAGCCCAAAATATTATCCACTTAACCCACCACAAAATTGCCTTTACTTCTTCCTTATCAAAACTCATTGCCATTACAATTAAGGGCCGCTTTGATCTTCTGCATATTCACTGATTTTTATCAAACACATTTTTTTTATTCGAACGGTCTGATTGCAAGAGATATTTTGTCATTCGTGTAATAAAGTTCTATTTTTTCATAACGATTATAAGCCTTAAAAGCTTCTACAAATTTCGCATAGATTTCTGGAAATTTCGCCAGTTGCTTTGCCATTGTTTAAATCATCAAGCCTTTTGGAATTTATATTTTAATTATAATTTTTTTGCCATTCTCATTAAAAACAGCTGAGCAGTAAATCTTGATATCTTTGTCCTTTTTTAGTTTTTTAAAGTAATCAATTTCCTTTTCATTTTCTTTTATATTCGCAAAAATCAGCAGATATTTCTCTTCAGCCTCAAAGGCATTAGCAAGCTTCAGATTATCAAATTGAATTTCTTGAATGTGTTTTTTGCTGTGATTAATTATAAACTTGAATTCTATTGCTGCGATGAGATTTTTCGATGTGCCTTTTTCCCACGGTTTAATTTTACTAATATCCCGACAACGAACAACCTCAAATTCATTCTGCTTAATAAACACAGGATTAAGTATTGCCATATCATATCTGGCTCTCTTACCATTTTTATCAACCATGGGAGGGTTGCGTCTAAATTTTTTTAATGTAGGATATTCAGGATGCAAAACTATTGTCTTCTTCCCATCATTAGTATCATACTGTTTGGAAAATTCCTTTTGCCTATAAAAAGCATGATAGAAGTACTGGTGAAAGTCATACTCATTGAAAAAGTTATCTGGTTTTCTTTGGAATTGTTTGATGATAGTTTTTATCGTATCCTGTATTAATTTTTTATAATTTTCAATCATTCATAATCTCCTAAGATATAAAATTAAGAACATTCTTAAGCTTAGAATTTCTTAGCCCTTATTCTTTTTCTCCTGGCAAAATACAAAAATTATTAATTCACTCTGTAAATATGTTACTTCGGCGATAAATCTATACGAAAATTTTGGATTTCTTTTAAAATACCTTTCTCATCAGCAGCCTTCTTTAAAAATTCGATCAAATCTTCCTGCCTTGGCTGCCCAAAAACCATTCGGTACATAACTAGCGTTCTTTTTAGATCCCTTAGCCGCTCAATATCTCTACTCATTGGCATACAAGGAATATTGCGGTCGATCTTTAAACCATTCTTTGTCTCAAAAATCCAGAATGGTACGATATCGTCTTCACCATCTTTACGAATGGCCACACCTTTACTGAACAGAAAATCCCATGGATCATTAATTTCCTTACCAAAATCCCTATAATTTTCCTTCAGAATATCCAATCCAAAATGCTTGGCCAAATTCCTGCGTATTACAAGCCCTTTATAACGATGAATACGCCCCTCCCTCTGTTCCAGATCAACCGGATTCGAAGGCAAGTTCCAATGATAAATAGAATGGCAATATTGGTGAAAATCCAGTCCCTCCTGCCCTATTGAAGTCGTAGCCAACAAGAACGGACGAAAAGGCGAATTAAACGAAGCTCTCACCTGATCCGACCTTGTAACTTCCTCCTCACCCTCACTTTTTCCTTCACCCAACCTCAAAGCATATCGACACCTAATGCTACACTTATTAAGCTTTACTTTCCAAAGCCTCGGTGTGACTTCAACATCATCAAAATCTAAATTAACTGTTCTAATCGATACAGCAGAATAAACAGCTTTGGCAATCAGCATAACCTCCTCTTCATATGGATGATCAATCAAACCTAAAGATTCTTTTAAAATATGCACATACTCATCCATGACGGATTGAAGATTTCCCGAAATACCGTAGTCAAGAACCCTTTCCCAGTAAGGTTCTTTATCATTTATGCTTCTTATCAATGTAATACTTTCGGGAAGATTATAAAGAATCCGAAATCCAGCACCGATCGATGCCGCACTTTGCAAAACTGGAGCAATGCTAATGCTATTTCCATCACTTCTCAAACGTAAAAGACTGCGCAAAGCAACAACAGCCGGGGATGCTAAGGCCTGTTTAGTTAATATATCAACCAAATCCCGCGGCCTGCGACCTAATTCGAGGTTTTCAGGTTTATTAAAAATTTCTTTAAAGCGCAAGACATGTTGTCTAAATAATGTTTCTTTATCCAATTCGCCCCTAGGCTTAATGATTTCCTCCCACCTGCAGCCATTATCTTTAGATGAAAACCAAGCATTAATTTCATCAACATGATAATAACCATCAAGCAATGCTGGTGCGGCCCAATACCATCTCTCATCAATCCTTCCACTTCTTTCCTCAGAAAACCCAACTACTTTCTCTAAGAGTTCTTCAATCCTTTTCCTGATTTCAACCTTCAACCGCATATAAGACGGAGGCCCATTCTTGGGCATAATCTCTAAAGCAATCTTAAGAGGATCTATTTCCTTGGCTAAGGTTAGGCAAGGATAAAGTAAAGTCAAATTCGCCATGCCTGCCAAACGTTCTTCTTTGCTGGTAAATATTATTAAAGGTCTACGATTCTTTCGTTCTTCCCTATAATTACTTTTTGCACCACGAAAGGCTTTGACCATTCGGCGTTCTGCTTCATAACTACAAATCATAGCAATAACTTTTGGCACAACCTGCCACGAGGAAAAAATCAAACTCTTTGTATAAGTCTGTAAATTTCTATCTTTATATGCACTCCTTGGCTTATAATATGGCAATGAAGGCGGAACCCAGAGTAATTTCCAAGTATCTTTATCAATTCCGTTTTCAATCAGCATTCTTAATTTTGCATTTGCCGGCTCAATCTGCTCAAACGACTCTATGGTCCCCCATTTCAGCATTTTATCAATATTCTTCTTTACAAGCTTTACGATAGTTCGATTTCCATTATCCTTAATTTCCTTTTTAAATCTTCGCTTAAATTCATATTCATCCATGAAATTTAGCAAATATGGAGCTGACTTCCAGTATTCAACAATATCGCAGGTTCCTAGTTCTTGAGATAACTTATCCAGAACCGAAAAACTTTCAAGATCCTTTAAATGGACACTACAGAAAGTTTTTTTTGTTTCTTTGACCATACCGTTCCGATCCAGAGTATGGGCGAGGCGTTCGGTTCGAATCATGACTGCTTGCAAATCTTCTTCAATTTCATTTTTTATTCCCTTAAGAGTCTCGAACTTATTAGCCTTTATATTGAATAATTCATTTCGAAATCGCCGTAATTTCTCTTCAAATCTTTTCGTTTTCTCATCGGAATTAAATAAAAATCCGATTGTCCGAATAAAATCTTCATAATGGTTATCGATATCTTCTTCCTGATGCATTGTATACATCTTGTAAGGCGTGGCCGAAAGCAGGATAATCTTCGTCGGCATTTCCTTATTTTTATAATTGAATAAATGTTGGGCCAAACGGCTCATAGCATCCTTTCCATCTAGAAGATTCTTAAACCGCTGGAATTCATCCAGAATTACTATATCTGGCTCCAAGGCTTCCAGGCAGGCATGAGCTAGTATCATCCGCATTTCTCCTATGACCGAGGCTACATCACGTCGATCTCGGGCAGGTACATTTTTACTCATTTTATAAACCTTGAATCTTTGACACAGGTCTAAAAATCTGGATTTGATGTCAGGTTTCCCTTCTTTCTTGTCTTCCTCGATTTTCGCATCCAGAGCTTTTGTAAATTCCTCAGCCAGATCTTCATCTATTGAATAGTATTTAGGGAAATAACTAAGAAGCTCATGCCAATTCTTCCTTGAAGCCCAATCCTGAAATACATTTATAGGACCCATTTTAGTCAGATTCCAGTGTTTCTTTAAAATGTTATAAAGCAAAGCTCTCTCCAGCATAATACCAGTGCGGGAATGCAGATCAAACGAAGTCCCGGGTGTAAAGGATATAAAATTCAATCTTCTATTCTTTAATCCGGTTATTTTCAAAGGTAGTAGTGTCATCCGCGAAACAAGCGAAAATTGTTTTGCCGATGTAATATTGAGACGATTGATATTCTGACTTGCTATCTCACGATTCGAACAGATATAGATCACATCAATTCGGCGAACTTTATCCCACAAATATTCAACACTCTTGGCGATTATTCCCCTTGCAACAAGTGTCTTGCCAAGACCAACCTCGTCCGCGATAAGAAATCGATTCGTGAAATCTTTGTCTTTATAAAACCGCTGAAAAACTCTATCAACCGATTTTTTTTGAAAATCTTTTAGCTTGCTTAAAACCTTGAATGTATCAGGGCATTTCTCTTGAGAATTCATATTTTTCCCTTTGCCGCTTGAAACGATGCCCATAGATCTTTAAATTCATCCGGTATAATCTTTGATCCCTCTTCTGTCTTTGAAATATCCGTGATTAATTTGGAAATCCTTTTTATCTTCTCTGGAGAACGGCTATAAGCACGCACAAGTTCCTCAAATAAAGGCATGTCTTCGAAAAAACTCCAATCTTGTCCTCTCTTTCTTATGTCTCCTATTTTAGCTGCAATATCCGATGCCAAATAAGAATATTCACCTTCATATAACAAAAGAAGCAAGTAACGCAGAAAATTCTCCTGATTTGATACAATCATCTGCATTATTTTTTCATCCCGATTTGTAGGCATCCCCTTCACAGGTAGATTAAGAACAAAACTTATAGTTTTTTTAAGTGGTTTACAATTTAACTCAATCGCAAACAGACCCGTAATTTTATCTACACAAACATTATTAAAAATAAAAGGCAAAAATGGTCCTGGAAATTTAAGACTTAATGCAGATCTTTTTCTCAAACTAATGGGCCAAACCAGGCCTTCAATGTCTCTAGCATCCGGAAATTTCAATCTTGGCGAAAAATGCAGTTCTAAATTATAATAATTCCTGCTTTTCGATGGTGAAACTTTTACGAATAAAGCTGATTTAGCAAGACTTCTCTGTAATCTTTCAAGTTGCTTTTTCAACTTTCTTTTTGCTTCATCTTCATCAATAACATTTTCCGGTGGGATGTATTCTCTTAATAGGTCCATAAATGTCGTGGGCCCTTTCTTTTCTTCATTTTTCTCGTAAATAAATTTGTTAATCCCTACCCTACTTTTTTTCCCTTTTAACTCAACCATAAACTCAACATTACAATTGTCAAAAGCAGCATTTGTAGCATTTGCTGAACCAGTCCAAAGATAGGCATCCCAACCTAATTCAGCCAAAAAAAGCTTAGCATGCAATCCAGACAAATCACTCTCCTCATCAATTGGGGATTTCTTTGCAGCCTCACTGGAAATTTCTATCTGTATATCTTCTTCCTCACCCGCAGCTTCATCCAGAACATATTTACTCTTGAATTTTTTTAATGTCTCAGGCTTTAACAAATCCAATTCCTCATTTC
>AWNV01000082.1 GCA_000493965.1 Candidatus Aminicenans sakinawicola JGI OTU-1 | reverse complement strand
TTTTTGGCAAGCCCCCCAAATTAAAACCACCGGAAATATAGAATTTTTGTATAAATCTTAAATGTCCAGCTTTATTTCTTGATATATACTCGCCTTCCCCTTAATTCCAGTCTACCCTCAAAAAAGAGTCTTACTGCTTCGGGATAGATTTTGTGCTCCTCTTTCAGTATCCTTTCACTCAGAGTTTCCTCTGAGTCGTCCTGAAAAACGGGAACTACAGCCTGAAGAATAATGGGCCCCATATCTATGTTTGAAGTTACAAAGTGAACAGTAACCCCTGAATATCTTACTCCCCAGTCAATTGCTTTTCTTTGAACATGAAGACCTGGGAAAGCAGGAAGCAAAGCCGGATGTATATTCATGATCCTGTTATTGTATTCCTTGCAGAGAAGAGGGGTTAAAATTTTCATGTAGCCTGCCAGGCAGATAAGATCCACTCCCTTTTTATTTATTTTTTTGATAATTTCCCTGTCATATTCTTCGTTGGAGCCAAAGTCTTTTGGATCAAGAAAAATGGTGTCTAGGTTTCGTTTTTGAGCGATCTTAAGACCAGGTGCATCTTTCTTATTACTTAAAACAAGGCTGATTTCAGCATTTATTTTTTTTTTAAGGACGGCATCATGGATGGCTTTGAAATTTGATCCCCGGCCAGAAATAAATACAGCAATTCTCCCCCTTTTTTTCTGGTTTCTGAAAATTTTCTCTCTCAATGCTTATTATTCTTAGGCAAAAACCCTGTCATAAATATAGTCTATGCTTTTCATATAAGGTTCTAGAGAGAAACAGTCCTCAATTTCTTCATGGGATAAAACCTTGGAAATTTCCTTGTCAGATTGAATAAGGACTTTAAAATCGAGATGATCTTTCCAGGCCTTAAGGCTGTTTCTTTGAACTAGATGGTAAGCATTGTCACGAGTCAGGTTCTTTTTGATGAGGGTAAGAAGAATTTTTTGTGAGAAGATAAGGCCTTGCGTTAGATAAATATTTTCTTCCATTTTTTCCGGGAAAACAGCCCAGTTACTTATAATGTCCGTCATTTCTGCCAGGAGAAAGTCCGTGAGAATAAAGGTGTCAGGGAAAATTATTCTTTCTACTGATGAATGTGAAATATCTCTTTCGTGCCAGAGTGGAATATTTTCCAGAGCAGCCTGGAAGTTTGCTCTTGTTATGCGTGCTAGGCCAGATATTCTCTCTGCGCGAACAGGATTTTTTTTATGGGGCATTGCAGAAGAACCCTTTTGTCCTTCGGTAAAAGGTTCTTCGAGCTCGAGAACTTCGGTTTTTTGAAGATGGCGGATTTCAGTGGCGAATTTATCTAAAGATGAATTAAGGATAGCCAGAGTTGATAGGACTTCAGCATGTCTATCGCGTTGAAGAACTTGTGTTGAAACTTTTGCAGGCTCTAGGCCTAATTTTTTCAGGGCATAGAGTTCGACCTTCGGGTCTATATGCATGTAAGTGCCTACTGCACCAGAGATTCTTCCTGTGCTTATCACCTTTTGAGCATTTGAAATTCTTCTAAGATTTCGTTTGATTTCTTCATACCAGACAAGGAGTTTTATGCCGAAGGAGATTGGCTCTGCATGAACTCCATGGGTGCGTCCCACCATCACAGTCTTTTTATGACGGATTGCCTCTTTTTTTAAAACTTCTTTTAATTTTATAAGTTCTTTCTTGATAATTTCAAGGGATTCTGTGATAAGAAGAGAAAAGGCAGTATCGACAATATCATATGAAGTAAGGCCCATGTGTATGTAGCGGGATTCTTCTCCGATATTTTCTGCCACCGACGAGAGAAAGGCTATTATGTCATGTTTAACAATCTTTTCAATCTCATCGATCCGTTTTACAGAGAAAGCAGCTTTCTCTTTAATTCGGGTCAGTGTTTCTGAAGGGATTTCTCCTAGTTGGTTCCAGGCTTCACAAACGGCAAGCTCAACTTCAAGCCATTTTTGGTACCTGTTTTGGTCAGACCAAATTGTGCCCATTTCTGGGCGTGTGTAGCGCTCAATCATTAAAGAATCCTTTAAAAAGACTGCGGCCAAATCATAACAACAACTCTGAGATATGTCAATTTTGGAGGTTGAATATTATTTGCAAGTTATTTTGCAAAGAAATTTTGTATAAGATTTGTCAAATAATAGGATAAAAAGTATGGAAGAATTCTCTGATGATTGGCTGGTTCAACAAGCTAAACAAGGGAATGTTGATGCTTTTGAAGATCTGGCACAGCGTTACCAGGAAAAGCTGAAATCATATTTAGATAGGAGGATACTATGAAATGTAAAAGGATTAAAAAGTGGATATCTGACTCAATAGACAAAGAGCTCTCGGAAAGAAAAAGGAAAGTGCTTGAAAATCATCTGGAAAACTGAAAGCCAGACAGCAAAGATTTTCCCCAAGGTGAATGAAATTGAAAAGGAAAAAATGGAGACAAATATTCAACTGGGCAAGCAGAGAAGAGAACTCAGGTTGATTTTGAAGCAAGAAAATCCTGATGAACAGGAAATTACAAATAAAATCAATAATATTAAGGAATTAAAGCTTCGTCTAGAAAGCAGGGAAGAGGAATTTGAAATATTCCTTAGAGATAATCTTACATTGATCCAGCGAGCGAAGTATTTAATATTTGCACAGGATTTTTATAGAGGATTAAGGCAGACCTTAGAAAAGGCGAGGTTGCAGAAGCAGAGACGCCAGATCAAAGACAAGAAGCAGTATTATTTCTAATTTAATGAATGTGTTCAGGCCCGTTTTCTTCAAGGCATTTAACCTGAATTATTCATAAAAATTGCTTAGAATTAATATAATACCAAATAGTTTTTATCGTTCCCCATGAAACCTTTAGAACTAGGATATCCTATACCCTAGGCTAGATCACAACCTAACAGCCTAAAGCATATGAATTTGAGGGGATGGAGGAAGCGACATTGAAAGATTTAGCCTTTCTGAGTCGATCTTCGAGGGAATCCGAGGAAGTCGGGCCTGATGGATGTGTGAGCACTGTATAATCAA
>AWNV01000081.1 GCA_000493965.1 Candidatus Aminicenans sakinawicola JGI OTU-1 | reverse complement strand
AAATGATGGTCCGATTTGACCTTCTTGCCCTTTGGACCTCTGCTCTAGCAACAGCCCGCAACTCATCAACAGAACGTGGATCCCGGGAAATACGTGCATAAGAAGCAGAAAGTGTTTCAGGAGTTATATCATCACGAGGCGGGCTGGTTTTTTTCAGTTCTTCAATAACAGTACTATCAACATTATAGCCGGATAATATAACCTTCATTGCTGTAATAAAATAAAAAGAGAAAAGGGGAAAGTCAACTTTTCCATAACATGAGTTTTATCCTTTAATCACCCCAACAGGGGCAACCCGAACGATTAATCTCCCTATCCCAGCTTGATGTGAAACTCTAACTACTTCATTTACATCCTTATAAGCCTGAGAGGCTTCTTCGGCTACTCCTTTCCAACTTACGGATTTCAGTAAGATTCCTTTTTCCTCTAAATCATTTTTAATCTTCTCTCCCCTAAAACGACGTAAAGCTTCCCGCCTGGAAATAACCCTGCCTGCGCCATGAGCTGTGGAAGCAAAACTCATTTTTTCAGCTTCTGAAGTGCCAGCAAGAATATATGACGAAGTTCCCATACTTCCTGGAATAATTACTGGCTGCCCTACAATCCGGTAAACCTCAGGAATTTCTTCCCGGCCTGGGCCAAAACTTCTTGTTGCTCCTTTCCTATGAATACATACTTCTTTCTCCTCGCCGTTAATTACATGTTTCTCAAATTTAGCCACATTATGGCAAACATCATAGACCTGATCCATTCCCTTAGAACTTCCCATGACTCCTGCAAAAACTTCTCTGACCAAATGAGCAATCATCTGTCTGTTCGCAAAAGCAAAATTAACTGCAGCACTCATTGTTTTATAGTACTGCTGTCCTAACTCTGAACGTATAGGCGCATTTATCAATTGCCTGTCCGGCAAATTCTTCGTCCCATACCTATTTTCCATAAGCCTGATATAATCCGAAGCCACCTGATGTCCTAATCCGCGGCTTCCGCAGTGAATCATGACTAAAATCTGACCTTCTGAATGTATCCCGAAAACCTTTGCAGTCTGAGACTCATAAATCTCAGTTACTTTCTGTATCTCTAAAAAATGATTTCCAGCCCCTAAAGTACCCAGTTGAGGAATGCCTCTTTCTACAGCTCTTGAAGAAAGATAGCTTGGATCTGCACTTATTATCCTCCCGTTTTCTTCTGTCCTCTGTAAATCTTCCTTCATCCCATAGCCTTTTGCTACAGCCCATTCGGCCCCTTTGGCACAGACCTCATGTAGAACCTTTCGACTCAGCCTGGTGATTCCTCCTTTACCCACGCCAGCCGGCACTTCTCTGAACATTCCATCTACAAGTGCCTGTATCCTATTCCTGACATCTTTTTCAAAATACTCCGTCTTTAATAACCTAACTCCGCAGTTAATGTCATAACCCACACCACCCGGGGAAATAATCCCTTCCTCCAGATCAAAGGCAGCTACCCCTCCTATAGGAAAACCGTAACCTTGATGTGCATCAGGCATCACATAGGCAGCCTTCTGGATGCCTCTTAAACATGCCATATTCTTTGCCTGCTTAAGTGTCAGATCACCTTTAATGCTCTCTAAAAGCTTTGAGGAGGCATAAACAATTGATGGGACGTTCATATCACCATGTTTTGGAATTTCCCATGTGTAATCGTTTATTTTTTTTAACTCTATCATGATACCTCAAACATCAACCACAACCTGAACCATGAAATGACTATTGCATTCTACTCTCATCTCATTGTATGTTATGGCTTTAACCCCTCCAAAAGTTTCATATTTATCTGAATATCTATCTCCAAGGAAAAATGCCTTCAACAAATATTGATTTTCCTTTTTCTCGATTCGAACCTTCTGTGCCGAATGTAAAAGAAACATCTGCGAATCCATCAAAAATAATATTTCTTCTAAAAAAACGACAAGAAGCTGCTTCAGGTCTCTTCCTTGCTTTTCTAGTCGATACTTTATTCTCTTTTTAATCTTTTTATTATCCCACATAAGAGAAATTGTAGCCAGTGCTGCATTAGAAAAGGCCTCTTCAAGAGTCCTTCCAAAAGCCTGAAATTTCACATCACCTGTATGGGAAAGAAATTTGTATTTTTGCACTTTAAAAAACACCAGGAACAGACCTTCCGCAGTATGGACACTTAGAATTTTCTATCTTATTTTGAGAAATCGAATATCCATGCCTCAAAATAAGAATATTATGGCAGTTGGGGCATAAAGTGTCTTCAGATTCTCCGAGTACATTTCCGATGTAGATGTAACGAAGGCCTTCTCTCTTCCCGATAGAGAGAGCTTTTCTTAATGTTTCAAGAGGAGTGGCATTACTTTCGGTATAATTATAATCAGGATGGAAACGGCTTATATGCCAGGGGATATCCGGATCAACTTCGGCTATAAACTTGGCAATTTGAGTTAATTCCTCGTCTGAATCATTTAGCTCAGGAACTATAAGAGTAGTAACTTCAACCCAAATTCCCAATTTTTTCATCAATCGAATCGAATCAAGAACAGGTTTCAGATGTGCCTTACATATGTCTTTGTAAAAATTTTCACTGAATGATTTTAAGTCAACGTTACATGCATCAAGATAAGGATTTATCGCTTCCAGAGCTTCAGGAGTCATATAGCCATTTGTAACGAAAATATTCGCCAGCCCTTCTTTTTTAGCAAGCACTGCTGTATCGTAAGCATACTCATAAAATATTGTTGGTTCGGTGTAAGTGTAAGCAATACTCTTGCATTTATGGCTTTTCGCTGCATAAACGATTTCTTCAGGAGTTAATTTTTGTTCAGTCAAACCACTACCATTTCTTTTAGAAGTCTGAGATATCTGCCAGTTCTGACAGAAAGGGCATCGAAAATTGCATCCAATTGTCGCCATTGAAAATGATACTGTCCCCGGTAAAAAATGATAAAGGGGTTTTTTTTCGATAGGATCTATATGAGCGGCAATAACCTCTCCATAAACATGGGTATAGAGTTTCCCTTCTCTATTTTGCCTTACTCCACAGAATCCGAATTTTAAAGGCACAATCCGACAGCGGTGATTGCAAAGAAAGCAATCGACATTTCCATCCTCAATGGAGCGATAAAGTTTAGCTTCCTTGATCATTCTTTGTTCCAACCTTTAAGAAATTTCAACATGGTTTCCTTCTGGATCTTTCACAAAATGATTACAGGAACGGCTCATGATTTTCTCCTCAATAAATGTTTTTCTTATACACTACCCCATTAAAAAAGATATATGTATATAATATAATGGAAAAAACGAAAATTCAAATTATAAAGGTCCAAAAGTGGCACAGGTGTTTAATCTCACATCCATCACAGAATGGCTTCCGGGCCCGGCAGATTTTTCTCCCGTGGTTAACCAGAATATAATTAAAATCCAGCCACTCATTTTTAGGCACAATAGTCAAAAGATCCTGCTCAATTTTATCAGCATTTTTTTCTCTGCTTAGCCCCAATCTTCCAGACAGCCGTTTGACATGAGTATCAACAGCAATACCCTCAGCTTTCCTGTACGCGCTGGAAAGCACAATATTCGCTGTTTTCCTGGCTACACCAGGCAGAGACAAGAGATCATTCATATTATTTGGCACTTCACCCTTGAAATCTTCAACGATTTTTTTACAGGCATTGATTATATTTCTCGACTTGTTTCTGAAAAAGCCTGTGGAGCGAATTTCCTCCTCCAATTCTTCCTGATTCGCACGTGCAAAATCTGATACAGTCTTATACTTATTAAAAAGAGAAGGAGTGATTTTGTTTACTCTTTCATCTGTACACTGAGCAGACAAAATCGTTGCTACTAGAATCTGGAGTGGGGTCTCAAAATTAAGGGCTGTGCGACTTCCAAGATATGACTTCTTCAGAATGCTTATGATTTCTTCAATTCCGGGTTTTCTGCTTTCCATCTCTATCGTAAATTCCAAATCTATGATGCCTTTATCATCCTTTCTATCGCTATACTTGCTTTCCTGCTAATTTCATGAGGGACTTCTATTCTATATTTTTTTTCTTCCAAAGATTTGAGAACTTTATCCAGGTTTATTTTTTTCATGTTTGAACACACAATCGAATCTTTAGCAGGATAAAAATTCTTATCAGGATTCTCTTTTTTCAACCTATAGATGATGCCTGATTCAGTTCCGATGATAATATCTCTGCTCTCTGTCCTAGAAGCCTCTCTAACCATCTGTCCTGTAGAAAGAGCTTTATCCGCTAAACCAATAACTTCGGGCCGGCATTCAGGGTGTACCCAGACTTCTGCTTCAGGATAAAGGTTTTTTTTCTCTCTTATATGCTCCGCTAAAATATTGTTATGCACATAGCAGTAACCATCCCAAGAAATGACCTTTTTATCTGTTAGGCTGTCAATATAAGCCCCAAGATTTCTATCCGGAACAAAAAGAACTTCACTGTCATCAAGCGATTCAACAATCTTTACAGCATTGGCTGAAGTGCAACATATATCACATTCTGCCTTAACTTCTGCAGATGTATTGACATAACAGACAACCTTCCTACCAGGATAATTCTGTTTCCATTCTCTAAGTGCTTGAGGCGTTATCATATCAGCCATTGGACAACCCGCGTTTACATCAGGTATTAGCACAGTTTTATCCTTTGATAATATTGCAGCAGTCTCTGCCATAAAATGAACACCGCAGAAAAGGATCACTTCCTCCCTGACCTGTGCCGCTTTAATACTTAGGTCGAGAGAATCCCCTAAAAAATCGGCTGTTTCCTGGACTTCTCCAATCTGATAGTTATGCACTAAAATCACAGCATTTATCTCTTTCTTTAACTGCATGATCCTTTCGATTTTTTCTTCTTCTTTCAATTATACCCTCATTTTTTTGCTATAAAGCACTCTCTTTACTCCTTAATACCTTTTCTAACTTTCTCTATATTGACAATATCTTTCAATTCCTTATCAATCAAGATTGTATCTTCTCTGGCCATGCCCGTGGAAATGATAGAAATTTTGACTTGGATAAGTTCTTCGATAATCTTAATATAATCAAGAAAAGCTTCAGGAAGCAAAGTAAAATCCGTTACTCCCTTGACAGGTTTCTTCCATCCACGCAATGTTCTATATTGAGGTTTTACTTTTTCCAAAACCCAGCTTTCTGTAGGAAAAGTCTCCAGCATTTCCCCCTTATATTTATAACCTACACAAACCAAAACTTCTTCAAACCCATCCAAAATATCAGGCTTAGTAAGGGCAATTTTTTTTATTCCGCCCAACCTGCAGGAATAGGCAAGAATCACAGCATCAAACCAGCCACAACGCCTGGGGCGGCCGGTCGTAGCTCCAAATTCATTTCCTCTTTCAAGAAGCAATTTGCCCTTCTCATTAAAGATTTCTGTTGGAAACGGCCCCATACCAACACGTGTTGTATAGGCTTTAGTCACTCCTAAAACCCCGTCTATTTTATCAGGACTAACACCCAAACCTGTACATGCTCCTCCTGCTGTCGAATTAGACGAGGTCACAAAAGGATATGTTCCATGGTCAATATCGAGCAGAGTGCCCTGGGCTCCCTCAAAAAGAACAGAATTTCTTTCTTTTATTTTCTTATCCAAAAGAAAAGAAACATCTTTTATGTATTTTACAAGTTTAGAAGCATATTTCAGATATTCATCCAGGACTTTTTTTGGGTCGATTAATGGCATTCCATAATGAGCAAGATAGATGTTTTTTTCTTCAACATTTTGTTCAATTCTCTCTTTAAGCACATTAAAATTTAAAAGATCTCCGGCTCTTATTCCCTGCCGGGCCGCTTTATCCACATAAGCAGGCCCAATACCCCTGCAGGTAGTCCCTATTTTTTTGACTCCTTTTCTCTTCTCGCTGATCTTCTCGACCAAAGAATGGTAAGGAAGGATAATATGAGCATTTTTACTTATGACAATATTATCATCAATCTCAACCCCATATTTTTTTAACTGTGAAATCTCATCCAGAAATTCTCCAGGGCTCAAAACAACTCCATTCCCTATTACACAAAGTTTACTTTTATGTAGAATCCCAGAAGGGATAATGTGAAGTATGATTTTCTTCCCTTTCACATAGACCGTATGTCCAGCATTGTGTCCTCCTTGATAGCGGGCCACTACATCAAATGAGGGGCTTAGAAGGTCAACAATTTTACCTTTACCCTCATCGCCCCATTGAGTACCAAGGACTACCAAATTTGCCATGAAAATCCCTCGAATCGCACAATGATTAATAAGACAAGATTATATTATTATTGATAGCAAATTTTATCAGAAATTAATTCCAGAAACAAGGTAGAAATAAATAATCCAGGAGGACGTGGGTTATTCACGAGCCAAGCTTGCTGCAGATGCGAGGCACAGCACATGAAGTTGTGGTCCTTCACCACGAATGGGCTGTAACACAGCAGATGCAGTAAGATCGGCTCGCCTGTAAGGTGAAAATTGCTGATAATAGATTTAGATTATATGATGGTGATAGTATAGAATAAAGTCCTCCTGAGATTTCCATAGAGAGCGGTTATAGCTAGCTTTAATTATTATAATCTATCAGCAATTTTTATGAATATCCCACGTCAAAAGCTTAAGGCAACTTGGCATAAGAAAATATTATCATTCTTCTCGAATTCTTTCTCACGGTTAAAGTCATATTCAAGTTTCAAACGTAAATTATCAAGCATTAAATAAGCCATCCCGACTGCCCAGCGGCTTTTATTTTCT
>AWNV01000080.1 GCA_000493965.1 Candidatus Aminicenans sakinawicola JGI OTU-1 | reverse complement strand
TAAACTGAAATACATACCCAATGGTAAACAGAAGTGCACTATTAAAGGTAAACAGAAATACACTATTCAGAGTGAACAGAATTCCTTTTTTTGGGAAACTCCTGTAGGGTTTTAAAAAACCTTACAGGAGAGGAAATGAAAAAACGAAAAATGTACAAACAGATTAAAACATTTAAGCGGCAGGGGTATTCCAGCAATAAAATAGCTGAGGAGTTGGAAATAAACCGAAGGACCGCGGCCAAGTATTACAAAATGGAAGAAGCTGACTTCAGAGAGTACCGGGCAGATCATCTGTTTCGTGATAGAGCTTTCACAGAATATGGACAGGACATTCTGGAGGTTTATGAGAAGAATGATTATCGGAAGTTAAATATGTCATCTGTATATGATTATCTGGAAGAAAGATACGGCGATCTGCCTGGGAATGAGAAAACGCTGCGCAACTTTATAAGCTATCTTATAGAGACAGACAAGCTGACGTTGAATAAGAATATACGGACCTATAGGAAGGTACCGGAACTTCCTTTTGGAAAACAGATGCAGCTTGATTTTGGACAATACACGTGTAGAAGCGGTCTTAAGATTTTTATTTTCGCTGCTGTCCTTTCAGCCAGCCGGTATAAGTATGTCATTTTCCAGGGCCATCCGTTTAAGACAAAGGAAGTCATTGATCATCTACTTAATTGCTTTGATTATTACGGGGGGGAAACCTAAAGAGCTGGTGATCGATCAAGACAGTTTAATGGTAGCAAGTGAAAATGCCGGAGACATTATCTACACGGATGATTTTAAGTTTTTTATCGAAGAGCAGGATATCCGGATGTATGTCTGCCGGGCTTCAGATCCTGAAACGAAAGGTAAGATCGAGAATGTGATAAAGTATGTAAAATATAATTTTTTCAACACCAGGGATTTTCTTAATATTGAGGAAGTAAACGAAAGTGTCTTTAAATGGCTTAAAAGACGTGCTAACGGGAAAATATCTCAGACTACAAAGCACAGATACCGGCCATCCTGATCGAAAACGAAAGAGAGCACCTCAGGCCGGTGCGCAACTCCATATTCAGGAAAGAGTCGCTTATAGGCCGTGAGGAAAGGCAGGTAAACGTAAAAGACTGTATCTCTGTAAACGCCTGTGAGTATCAGCTGCCTTTAAAATACAGGAACAAAACGGTCGAGGTCTATATCACCCAGCATAAACTGTTTATTTTCGACCTCTACACTGCAGAAGAGATCGTTGAATATGACCTTTCGCTTATTCCCGGGAAAAAGATATGTAAGAGAGAATTTAAAAGGGAAAAAGGCAAAACAGCAAAAGAGCTTAAAGAACAAGTGGCAGGTATGTTCGAGGGGGGAAACTGGAAACAGTTTGCAGCCAAAAACTTTAAGGCTTTTCCCAGATATGTGAGGGACCAATGTCTGGAGGCGAAAAGATACTTTTTTGGTAAAGATATAGAGATTAGCATCCTGAATAAGGCTCTTAAATACTGTCTTGAAAACGAAACCCTGAGTTTTGCTAACCTGAAAGATACTTATATTTTTTTTTGAGCACGAGCATGAAAGAGAAGATCTGGCAATCCTAACGCTAAGCACAGATTATCAAGGAGATCATGAGCCTTTAAAAGTTATGGCCAGGGACTTGTCGGTTTACAAAAAGATCATAAGCTCACAGGGGGCAACCAATGAAAGCCTATGAACAGACCCTGACCTTTTTAAATACCCTGAGTCTCAAAGGGGTCGTCAATAGCCTTGATGAGATGATAAATGATGCGGAGATCAGAAAAGACTCTTATATTACCTTCCTAAATAAAATATTTACTACTGAGATATCTTATCGAGTAAAACGCCGGATGGAAAGAAATATGACAGCGGCTCATTTTCCTGTAATAAAGCAAATAGATGATTTTGAGTTTGGCCTGGTAAAGGGCATGGGGAAATCTGAGGCTGTAAATCTACTTGACTGCCGCTGGATAGATAACCAGGAAAACCTGTTATTTTTTGGACCGCCTGGAGTGGGCAAAACTCACCTTGGGATTGCTTTTGGAGTAGCTGCGGTTGAGAAAGGATATAAGGTCTGTTTTGAAAGAGTAACCAACCTGATAAAACTTTTAAAAACAGCTGAAGTGCAGAAGAAATCGGAATACAGGATAAAACGTCTCATGAAGTCAGCTCTGATTATAATCGATGAGATAGGCTACACCCCGATCGAGAAACGGGAGGCTAACCTCTTTTTCAACCTGATCAGTGAAACCTATGAAAAAACATCCATAATCGTTACATCCAATAAAAGCTTTGATTCCTGGGCGGAAATGATGGGTGACTCTGTAATGACCACTGCAATGCTGGACAGGTTGTTACATCACGCCAGAGTTTTTACCCTGGATGGTGAGTCTTATAGAATAAAAAATCAAAACAAGGAGGCATGATCATTTCCAGCACACTGAAAATGTGTATTCCTGTTTACCGAAGCTTATGCACTTCTACTTACCGGGACTTATGCATTTATCCTTACCGCAAGTTGTGTAAAAGTCCTTGCTTTTTACAAAGGTATATATGCCCTATTATAGCTTAAATAGGTAAAGAATATACAAAAAAAATTAGATCATTATGAAGATATCTATAATAACACCATCATATAATCAGGCTCAGTTTATCAAAAGAACGCTAGATAGTGTCTTGATTTATCAAGATTATGACAATATAGAGCATATTGTTATTGATGGTTGTTCTTCTGATGGTACATTAAAAATTTTAAAAGAATATAAGAATAAATATTCTGATAAACTTTTCTATGTTTATGAAAAAGACTTAGGTCAGTCCAATGCAATAAATAAAGGATTTATAAAATCCAAAGGCGATATTATTGGTTGGATTAATTCTGATGATTATTACGAAGATAATATTTTCCAATTTGTAGTTGAGTTTTTTCAAAGTAATCCAGATGTTGACATGATATATGGGGGATGTAATAGGGTGGATAAAAAAGGTATTTTTATAGGCAAGTTTGAAGATGATTATTATTTTAAAAAATGCAGAATTAAAAATTATAAAGAATTTAATTATGATACACTTTTAAATATATATTCTGGGTTAATACCCCAACCAACTGTCTTTTATAGAAGAAAAGTATTTGAAGAAGTTGGTTATCTGGATGAAACTTATGATTTTACTATGGATTACGAGTATTGGTTACGCATTGGTAAAAAATGCAATATTTATAGAGTAGATAGAGTTCTTGCAAATTTTAGAAGTCATGACAAGACTAAAACAAGATTTGAAAATCGATTTGGTTTTTTTAAGGAAGCTTTAAAAACTCGAAGAAATCAAGGGGGAAAATTAGTAGCCCCATTTTATCTGCCAATTGGGCTTGTTATTATCAAAACAATTGTTAAAATGATAATGATTAGATTAAAAATCTTACAATAAACATGATATGAAAAAGAAAGTTATGTTTACCATTCCTTCTCTTGTAGAGGGAGGAACAGAAAAAGTATTGGTTGATCTAATTAACTATATAGATGCTAATAAGTATATAAAAATTTTAGTTTTATTCGAAAAAAAAGGTGTTAATCTTTCGGCTGTATCAGATGCCGTAGAGATATATGATTTAAAAAAGAAAAACAGATATAGTTTTTTTAAACTAGTTTTTAAATTAGCTAAATTATTTAATAACATAAAACAAGATACTGTTTTAAGTTTTATGTCTTATAGCAATCTTATATCAATATTGGCTAAATTGCTCTCGAGATTCAGACTAAATTTCATAATAAGTGTACATAGTTATCTAAGTTCAAAACTATTATATGTCCGTTTTCGAAGGATGAAAAAATTCTTATATAAAAGTTTTTTTAAATATTCTATATGATAGATAAATTTAATGATATCTTAGGCTTTCTATCCGTCAAATCATATGATTATAATCAGGGAAAAAGGTTGGAGAAAATTAACAAAAAAGCTTTCCGATTTAGTTGATAATTATTCAGAGCTGGAAGAATATTGCCATAAAAACAACATGACAACCTTTTTGGAAAATGAAGTATGAAAATATCAATTTTAACGCCCTCTTTTAACCAGGGCGAGTTCATCGAAAAAAATATAAAATCAGTTTTAAATCAAAACTGGAATGAGATAGAGCACATAATAATCGATGGGTGCTCCTCAGATAATACATTAGCTATACTAAAAAAATATTCTCACTTGAAATGGGTTTCAGAACAGGATGAAGGTCAAGCCGATGCGCTGAATAAAGGATTGGAAATAGCATCTGGCGATATCATAGGTTGGATTAATTCTGATGATTATTATAAAGAAGATATTTTTAATGATGTCGTAATTGCTTTTAAAGATGAAAATACAAATTGGGTTGTTGGTAATATAACTCTTGTATATCCATCATTAGGAATAGAATATGAAATTAGCAGCCCCGTGATAACCTATGAAAAATTATTAAAAAAGCCATCTATCGTTAAGCAACAGGCAACATTTTTTAGAAAAGAAGCCTTACTTGCAGCTGGAGGCTGGAACAAGAAATACTTTATGGCAATGGATTTTGACTTATTTATAAGGCTATCAAAAAAATATCCTCCAAAAATGATTGACAGGGAATGGGCTTACTTCACGATCCACGATAACCAAAAGAGTTCATCTAAAAATTTATTGACCGAGATATCAGATATTACTGATATTTTACAAAGAGAAAACTTATCATGGATAAAAATTCAGAAAACTGTATCAAAGTATTACTTTTATCTTTTTAAATCTTTTATCAAAAATATTTTTATACGATTTAATTTTATTAATAAGCGATATGTCAATATACCAATTTCTTTAGAAAAAAAATCAAACCGGATCAAATCATCTAAAAGCTAACCGTATATGTTTTATGTTGTCATTTAAAAATCTATCGGTAAAGGAGATGAAAGTCTATATATTTTATAACCTAGCCTTATTAGAAAGAAGGTAAGATTAGGAAGCTGGAGTGGAGAATGAATTGTTTGGAAACAGTATAAATATATATGATATGAAGTGGTTCGGTTATCAAGACCAAATCTGAGTCTTCTTTAAGGTGTATGTCCTTTAACATGCCACAGCCATTTGCATCTGACGATAAGTCTAAAGAGGCGTATCGTATTCCCCTAAGGATTGATGCAGTCTCTGGTGATTATATTTTCGAATAAATTCCCCGATGTTTGCTCTACATTCCGCTACCGTCTCATAGGATTTGGTATAAACCTTCTCATACTTCAGTGATCTCCAGAACCGTTCTATGAAGATATTGTCGATCACTCGGCCTTTGCCATGCCTGCTGATCTTGATCTTTTCTTCCTGGAGAATCGAGGTGAAATTCTTGCTTGTAAACTGTGAACCCTTGTCTGTATTGAAATACTCTGGATTTCCTCTCTCCAGTGCCTCTTTTAAGACTCCACAACAGATATCCGGCTCCAGGGTGTTGGAGATCCATCACAGCCACAAGGTAGACGAATCCATGCTTCAAACGGATGCAGGTGATATCAGTTGTCCACGCCATGTCAGGTTTATCAATGGATACATCCCGGAGAAGATAAGGATAGATCTGATGTTCCTTGTCTGGAAAGCTCAATCTCTTCCGGGGATAAATTGCCTCCACCCACAGTATCCGAATCAGAGTCCGGGCTTTGTAACGACCAACTTTGAACTTTCGCCGCTTCAACTCCCGGCTCCCGTATATGGGAAAGTCCAGGTAAATTTTATCCATTTCCTCAAGAATTCGCTGATTCTCCTCAGTCAGTCCGATCCGTTCATAATAGAGAGAGGACCGGTTGAAAGAGAGAATCTTGCACTGCCTCCGAACCCTCAATTGCTGGTTGTCCTTTTCCACAAACTCTCTCTTTACAGGCTCTGGATTTGCTTGTACTTTTTTTTTAGAAACTCAAGCTCGATGTTCTGCTTTCCGATCTTCTTGTACAGCTCTTCGTTCAAACTTTTCAGCTCTTCAATCTCAGGATCTTTCTTCTTAGAAAAAAGACCGGAGACATTCTCCAAAAGCTGTTTCTTCCATTTCGTTATCTGATTGGGATGAACCTCAAACTGACTCGCAATCTCCGAAATCGTCCTCTCTCCCTTGATCGCTTCCAATGCTACTCTCGCTTTGAAATTTGTAAGTCTTTCTTTTTTTCAATAGTGCCCTCCTTATTATATTGTAAGGAGATACACCTAAAATTGCGACCTTTTTTGGTCTGAATCGACAAGACCATTATAGTGAATACTGTGAATAATAAAATCAAAGTTGCAACTATCATCTGGAAAGATACCTATGGTGGTGCGGAACGTTCTTTAAGTGATTTGGCTTTTGCTCTAGATAGGTCAAAGATTGAAATGCATTTTTTTATTTTATCAGGTGATGAAGGTTATTTTACTAATCAGATTAAGAAACTTGGATTTAATGTTGTTTGTTTACACTGGAAAAATGGTTTTAGTTTTCTTGGTAGATATAAATTAGTAAAAGAGCTTAGACGTTTTAATCCTGATATTATTCATGACCATATAATTCCGCATTTGACTAGACCGTTTTTAAGATTATTTTTAATGTGCCCAATAATAAATACAGAGCATGGTGTAACCATTCGGAGATTACAGGGTGAAGGAGAGTGGTGGCGAAAGTTTTTAGAAAGATTTGATTTTTTATCTTGTGATCTTGTCATTGCCAATTCAAAGACAAGTGCTGATGCTTTATTTAAGCTGCATGATTTGAATAGATCCAAAGTTAAAGTTATATATCTTGGGATTAATACAAACTATTTTTGTCCAAAAAAAAATCTTCGAGAAAAAGGTAAGATCCTCAATATTGGGTATATTGGTCGAATTATAAATAATCATAAAGGAGTAGATTATCTTCCTTATGTAGCCAAACACTTTTTAGAAATTTCTAAAAGAACTTTCAAATTCTCTATAGCGGGAGATGGGCCAGACAGAGAACAAATGGAAAAAATATGTAAATACATAGGAGTAAGAAAATATTTTCATTTCCTTTCTTGGATTTCTGACGTTAGGTCTTTTTTAAGTGGATTGGATGTTCTTTTAATCCCATCTCGGTATGAATCTCTAGGGCTTACAGCACTCGAAGGTTTGGCCATGAATGTGCCAGTAATAGCTTTTTCTGTAGGCGGTCTTCGTGAAATTCTTATTAATTGTCCAAGTGCTTATTTGGTTCCACTTGGAGATTTAGATGGTATGGCTGAGGCTATTCTTGATGTAGTTAAAAAAAGTCAAACAGATAGAAATGAAAGTCGTAATTTTGTTCTAAACAGATTTTCTAATAAACGGATGAGTTCAGAATTAGAAGAAGTTTATATGGAATTATCAAAAAGAAAAGTTAATTATCGGTCTAACAAGATTTTCCAAGGAAATAAGCACAGTTAAGTTAAACAGTAAAAGGACAGATTTCGAGAATCCATGGGCTATCTTAATTACTGAAGTAGGATTCCTTACAACTTTAGTTTATTTTGTTGTGATATTAGTTATATTTCTTTCTAAATTAAATTACCTAAAATCTAGAAATCATAACAGATATATTTTTATATTTTTTTTGTCTTTGTTATTTGTGGATTTTTCTTTGATTCGTTTGTTGCAAGAAACAATCTTAATTTTCTGTTTTGGTTTAATGTTGCATTACTATATGTGCTTAGCCCAGAAAAAAGAATTGCCTATAAATAAACAGCGAAAAAATAATTTCAATATGATTTAGCAGATTTAATAGTTGCCGGTTGTATGTCATATGAAATCAGAGACTCTTTTTTAGGGCCTTTTATTGATTTCAACATATTATCTCTTGAAAAATTGGATTTTTTGAGTCCTTGCAAAATTGAATATAAGGTTGTCGTTTCTTTTGTTAGCAGTCAGTAGCAAGCAAAACATTTTATTTTTAATTGATTATTATTGATATTTTTTTATATGATAAAATTAGTAATTACATCAATGGAGAATCTAATTGAAGTGTTAGAATTATTCTCTGATTTCATTTGGCATATAGCCGTTACCCAATAAGAAAATAAAAAATAATTTGAGATGTTATCAACAAAGTTGCTTTTGAATATTTATAACAGGATTACTAGAAGGAAGATTTTACAAGAACTTTCAACTTTAAAGTCAACTATTCAATATGATAAAAAGAAAATTAGAGCTTATCTGGATAAAAAATTAACTAAAAATTTTATTTATATTTCTGAACATGTGCCTTTTTATAAAAAACTTTTTGATAAAAAATTACAGGGAGTAGCTAGATATTCTCCAATTGAAATATTAAAACAACTTCCAGTGTTAGAAAAGGATGATATAAGAAGAAATCTAGACAACTTATTATCGGATGAATATAAAAATACAAAAAGAATATGTTTTGATTCCACAGGAGGTTCTACGGGGCAGCCTTTAAAATTTGCTTATGATAGACAGTACAAGGATTTTCGTTGGGCAATGATTTATTATAATTTAGCGATGGTTGGTTATAAGCTTGGTGATTGTCATGGGTTTGTGTATGGCGGCAACTATGATGTGAAAAAGCAGTACTCACTTCGACAGAAGATGCAAGATTTTATGATGAATGCATTTCAAGTGAATGCATTTTTTTTAAATGATAAATCTCTTATGAAATTTGCCAAGAAATGCAGAAAAAGAAAACCTAAGTTCTTGATTGGGTACTCTACCGCATTATATCAACTTGCGCTTTTTGTGGAGCGTAAGGGTATTGATCTGAATTTTGATTTTATTGAATCAACATCAGAAGTTTTGACCAAAGAAATGCGAGATACTTTTCACCGTGTTTTTGGATGCGAAACTTTTGATAGGTATGGTTGTCGAGAAGTTGGCAATATAGCGCATGAATGTAAAGCTCATAATGGATTGCATGTCAATTGGCAATCAGTGTATGTGGAAATTGTTAATAAAGGGAAGTATCCATGGTTATCTGAAGATTATGGTGACATTGTAGTAACAAGTCTCCGTAATAAAGGGATGCCGTTTATACGATATGAGACAGGTGATATAGGTCGAATTGAAGATAACCCGTGCAGATGTGGTTTGTGTGGACCACGCTTATTTTTGGGTGGTGCAAGAGAGGGCGATTTATTATGCGCTGCTGATGGTAGTTATGTTTCATCACCAGCTTTGACCTTGATATATAAAGATCTTGCAGTTCAGGAAATACAGTTTGTTCAGAGGGGAAAGACAGATTTGTTGGTTAATGTTATTAGGGCTTCTGAATATACTGATAGCAGCGAAAAGATTTTATTAGAAAGATTAAGGAAAATATTTACTAAGAATATGGATATAGAATTTGCATATATTGAAAATGTTAAGAAAGAGAAATCTGGAAAATATAGATTCACGAAGAGATTATTTTAAGTGATATGAAAATTATCTTTGCATCAAAATTTTATTATAGTCGTGGAGGTTTTGGAAGCCTATTTTTCAAGACAAAAGAGCTGCTAGAGCAACATGGGCATTCTGTAATTCCTTTTTCAACAAATTATTTTGGAACACTGCTGTCCTAACGTTAGAATCTGAAATCCTTTTAATTTATTTATATTCATTCACTGCTGTCCTATTAAAAAATACAAAAGTCTTGTAAGTCATTGAAAATAATAATGAAACCAGGGAAAAAAGATTTTTCGATTTGAATTCACTTTCCAAGCTCGTGTATTACTTCTCTAACCATAAAGAGGTGATACATGAATACTGGCCAAACGATTTTCTCCCAAATTATGTCATTCATACCGAAATATGAATTTGATAAACGAGTCATCAAATACAAAGGCAATTATAGAATACGACAGTTTAGTTGTTGGGATCAATTCTTATCTATGAGTTTTGCGCAATTGACCTATAGGGAAAGTTTACGTGATATAGAAGTCTGTTTAAACGCTCAACCTAATAAATTATATCACATGGGAATCAAAGGAAATGTATCACGAACAAACCTTGCTAATGCTAATCGAAAAAGAGATTGGCGCATATATGCTGAGTTTGCCCAGGTATTGATTTCACATGCCCGTAAACTCTACCATGATGATCCTGCGTTTATTGTTGACCTTGATAATACCATTTATGCTTTGGATGCAACGACAATCGATTTATGTTTATCGCTTTTTCCTTGGGCGAAATTTCGAAAAAACAAAGGGGCGGTCAAACTTCATACCTTATTGGATATTCAGGGGTCAATACCGGTATTTATTGAGATTACAAGCGGGCTGGTGCACGATGTCAATATCCTTGATGTGCTTATTCCTGAGCCTGGATCTTTTTACGTTATGGATAGAGGATATCTTGACTTTGAAAGGCTTTATCGAATCAGGGAAAACTTGGGATATTTCATAATCCGCGCAAAAAAGAATATGAAGTTTTAACGGATAGAATCCAGAAAAGTCAACAAGTCAACTGGTCTCCGCTGCGACCAAGTCATTCGCCTTAGCGGTTTCAACACACGAAAGAGCTACCCCGACAAACTGCGAAGAGTCAAATATCATGATAACCAAACAGATAAAATATTAGTGTTTCTTACAAACAATTTTGACATTCCGGCGCTCACTGTAGCAGAATTATATCGGAACCGCTGGAGAGTGGGCGTGTCCAAAGAAGGGTGCATGATCCAGCCGGTGGAAATCCGGCCAAGGCTAAAAGACTCAAGGGCCTTGTAGCTTGAGAGGCGCCGTGGCGCGAGAGCAAGACGGCGAAGCCCTCCGACAACATTCTTTGAAAGGAGGATGCGCAACGCTCCAGGTTGTAACGTGCAGTGAACGTAGATGTAGCCTCGTTACACGGAAAATCCGGTGGCCGAGCCGGTCTATTTGCGTGCGAAGGCAGCAAGAGGTAGCGGTATGAGTCATAAACGTTATCTCTCACCGGCGGGGTATCAGCGACGACATGGAGCGAAGGGTCATGCGGTAACTGGAGAAGCCCTCGGTGCTCGTCGGAGAAATCCCGATGGGGAGGGGCCCTGCCTATAACCGTGAGTGGGAAGTGGCGGATCGGGTTGTATTACTGTTGATCCGTGTGCAGCAAAACACATGGGGAGGGAAGGGCCCGGACCGGTAGACATTCCGTTTGGCAAGGTGAGGCAAGGGTGAGATGATAAAGGCACCCATTGACTTGCAGGAGCTGCGCCGGCGGATATTCCGGAAGGCGAAGTCTGAGCGAGAGCATCGTTTTTGGGGAATCTTCGTGCATATCGCGAAGATCGAAGTCCTTGCTGAAGCATACCGACAGGCGAAGAGGAATGGTGGCGCACCAGGCGTTGATGGTCTAACTTCTAAAGACATCGAGGCATCAGGTAGCGAAGCCTTCCTTAACGCCATACGGGAAGAACTCCTGGCGAGGACTTACAAACCACAGGTGAACCGTCGGGTTGAGATACCCAAAGGGGACGGCAGAGTCCGGACTCTCCAGATTCCCTGCATCCGGGATCGTGTGGTCCAGGGAGCATTGAAGTGGATTCTGGAGGCCATATTTGAAGCGGACTTTTGTCCGAACTCTTACGGATTCCGGCCGAGACGGTCGCCCCACCGCGTGC
>AWNV01000079.1 GCA_000493965.1 Candidatus Aminicenans sakinawicola JGI OTU-1 | reverse complement strand
AGCGCTGCTTAAGATAAACATGCGGAGTTCCAGCAGAGCCGAGAAGATCGGGGAGGAAATGGCGTTAAAAATCTTAGTGGAGCGCAGACATGCCCTCAAATTTATCTTATCTAAATCTATTATCGGTATTCTTTACCTTTCAGGCGCGCCGATCTTACCGCATCTGCTGCGTTACAGGGCATTTGCGGTGGATGACCACAGCTGCCCCTGTGCCTCGCATCTGCAGCAACCTCGACTCGTGAATAATCCAAGTTAGATTCTAGATTTTATAGAATAGAAAAAGCAATTACTGAAAACTAAAATTTGATTGTTGATAGAAAGAAGCGGCCTTTTCAGTAAGGTTGCTTTTTCCCCTGCAATAAAAAATACTATTTCTTCTTCAGTATGGGCATACCTGTTCTTTCTGTCTCGATGACTTTATAGGCATCAGGGACACTGTCCAATGATCCTTCTCTGATATCTCGAGCAAAAAAGTAAATTCTCTGCTGTCTCCCCCCCTTTAGGTTAACATCCTTGTAATGAAGATAATACTTAACACCTTTTGAATTATTAAACTCGAATGCCATTTATTCTACCTCCCTATTAATATTTATTTACAAACAGATACTCCAAACATAATAACAATCATACTTCTCTTTATGCAAGCCTTCTTTCCATAAATAATGAATTTCTATTGAAAACTCTTGCCAAACATATTTGGTCTTGTCCATTTTTATAAAAAAACAGGGGGATGTCAAGAATAAATTTGGAAAAATGTCAAGAGAAAGTAAGGCTCATCACAAAAATGCATGTCTGAGTAGAAAAGAAGAAGAAGAGAAAAAGATGAATTTGGCACTCTTTATCTAGTTGCGCATTATTTTAATTTAATGCGTTCTAAATATATATCTTTATAAAATTTAAATATATTTATTTTTTTCTTGACTTTTATTTTTTTCCTGTCATAATTGTAATGGCTCTTTTAAGCGGGCTGGAGAGAGCCCCCACCTTTTTTGGTTCCCATCATCAACCCCCCTTTTGCTGACAACAGCCCGCTCTTTATTTAGACTCATTCCTCCTGTTCCATAGCGCCTATTTATGTCCAGATGCAACCTGTTCAGAATACCTCCAAATGAGTCTGTTTTTGTTCCGGCCTTGATTCTATTCCGGAATTGAAATTGATTATACTTAAAAAAAATCTTGGAGAACTTCCAGCTCCATCATTCCTTGACTTGGTAAATATGTTTTCCTATCATTTACCTGAATTATTAATGAAAACCGCCAATCAAATATACTTAAGGTAGAAACATGTTTAGCCATAGAATGAACAAAAAATTTGGCGAAATCTACAAAGAGGCCAAAAAACCTGAAAACCAAATTCCTTTGAACCTTAAAAAAGATCTCTTTGTGCTTTTCTCAGACCACCACAAAGGTGACGGAAGTCCTGCCGACGACTTTAAAAAAAATGCTATCCTATATGACTTTGCACTATCGTACTACAAAAAAAATGGATATAAGCTCATTGTTCTAGGAGATAACGAAGAACTATGGGAAAATCATTACGACAATATCCTGGTAAACTACAAAGCATTAATCGAGAAAGAAATCGAAATGGCATTAGACAGTCCTGACAACAAGAAAATAAGACTGTGGGGAAACCATGATAAAGAAGTTTCTCTTCGAAAATTCAGAATCTCTAGACATACACAATATAAAAAAATCCTTAAGAATGTTGAGTACAGAGAGGGCCTGTGCCTTGGAGAAAACATATTCCTCATACACGGCCATCAAGGAAGATTCTTTGACGATATAGCATGGAAAATAAGCAGGTGGGCTGTCCAGTTTATATGGAAAACGATCCAAAATATCTTTAACATAGGAATCGACGGCCCTGCAGAAAATTTTAAGATTCGTGACAATCTAGAAATGGAATATTATGAATGGGCCAAGAAAAACAATATAATTCTGATATGCGGCCATACTCATAGAGCTGTTTTTGCGTCCTCGACTCATATTGACTCTTTACACAGTGAAATCCAGCAGTTAAAGGGGTTGCTGGACCATATATCTTCAGACAAAAAGGAAAATATTGAAAAAGAAATAATTTCCAGACAGAGGCAAATAGAGAAAATTCTTATGCCCAGATCAGGAAAAACTCCCAAACCATTCGAAGAAAAACCAATTCGGCCAGTCCCATGTTATTTCAACGATGGCTGCTGCGGTTATACAAACGGGATAACCTGCATTGAAATAGAAAAGGGGATCATCCGACTCATCAAATGGCAGCGTCAAGAAAAAAGAAGAATAATCTTCGGTGAACGCAATTTGCAGCTTCTTCTTGAATATATCAAGAAAGGCCTGCCTCTTGATGAGCCTTTAAAGCCTGCATAATCCGAATTATATATTTTAGCTAACCTGTGGAAGGAGGGCGGGAGAGGAAATTCCTTTCCTCTCCCTTTTCAAAACCTTGACGCTGCCTTGGATGATAAATTTCATCACGTCAAAATTTCCTCAAAATTAGTAAAATTCTGACATAATACTAATATCAGGTCAATCACCCCTAAAGAGGATTCAAGGGGTGAATTTTAAAATACTCTATCCCAGCGCTGATGTTCAAAGCAGTTCTTCCTGGACTGACAAGCATAAGCGCATCTTCAAGTTTTTTAAAGCAAATTTGAAATAAAAACTATTTTCCTTATAATAGAGAAAGAATCCTATGGTAACAGCACTAACAATCGAGAATCTCCATAAATCATTTAAAACTGGCTTTATACCCAAAAAAGTTAAAATTCTCAGGGGAATATCTCTAGACGTCAAAAAGGGGGAAATCTTTGGCTATCTTGGGCCAAACGGTGCAGGAAAAACAACAACCATTAAGTGCATCCTCGGCCTCATCTTTCCGGAAGAAGGTGAAATTAAAATTTTTGGCCAGCCCAATCTCTCGCTTCAAGCCAAGGAACAAATCGGATTTCTCCCTGAAAACCCATATTTTTACGATCATCTTACAGCATCAGAATTCCTGCATTTTTACGGCCAACTATCCACTTTCAAGAAACAAAAAAAAGAAGAAAAAGTTAACAGCTTGCTCCATCTTGTAGGATTGGAGCAGTCAGCAAACCTGCAGCTTCGCAAATTTTCCCGAGGAATGCTTCAGAGAATAGGCATGGCCCAGACACTTCTTAATGACCCTTCGCTTGTCCTTCTAGATGAACCTCTCGGAGGCCTTGATCCCATTGGGAGAAAAGAAATAAGAGATATAATTGTCAGTCTCAAGGAAAAAGGAAAAACCGTTTTTCTCTCTTCTCACATACTTCAAGATATTGAAATGATTTGTGATCGAGTAGCTATCATCGTTGACGGTCAAATTATCAACCAGGGAAAGCTTCAAGACCTGATTTCAGAAAAAGTCCTGTTCACTGAAGTCGTTGTTTCTGGAATAGAAAAAAAAGATCTTGAAGGTATAGGGGAAGGCCTCTCAACCCAGGGAGGAAAAACCTTTCTCAAAGTTTTCGACGATGAAAAACTTGAAAATGTCCTCCAGCTTGTGCAATCCAAACAAGGAAAAATACATACGCTTATTCCCAGGACAGAAACTCTGGAAGACCTTTTTGTTGAAATTGTGAAACAAAAATGAAAATACGTGCTATTGCTTTAAACACATTTAAAGAGGCTATTAGAGACAGAATACTCTATCTTCTTCTCTTTTTTGCTGCTGTAAGCCTTTTGTTTTCACGTTTTCTTGCTCTTCTTACGGTTGGTGACAGAGTTAAAATAATCAGAGATGTCGGGCTTAGTTCTATTTCGATTTTCGGCGTCTTAATGGCCATCCTGATAGGAACAGGACTCGTCTACAAGGAAATCGACAAAAAAACTATTTATACTCTTCTTTCTAAACCTATCCATAGATACCAATTCCTATTGGGAAAATTCTTGGGCTTAATCATAACTCTTTTCATCATGCTTTTCTTTATGAGCTTCATATTTATTGCTCTGGTATTTTTTCATACATTTAAGATTGAATGGAACTTGCTTATCCCTATCTTTTTCGTCTTTTTTGAACTCTGCCTCATCACAGCTGTAGCCATACTATTCTCCTGTTTCTCAACACCCATATTAAGCTCTATCTTTTCTCTTGCTTTTTACCTTATTGGCCATCTTTCCTGGGGATTGGAAGGTCTTATTCAAAAAATGAAGCCCGGTGTAGGAAAGATTCTGGCACAAATTGTTTATACTTTTCTTCCTGACCTGGAAAATTTTAATTTCAAGACTGAAATTGTTCAACACCTGCCAATTCCTTCCAAAATTTTTATCATCTCCTCCCTGTATGGACTCTTTTATACTCTTTTTATCCTTGCCCTGGCTATGCTTATCTTCAGAAGACGAAACTTTATCTAGACATAATGAAAAAGACACCTCTCGCAATTATTCTTATTTTAAGCTGTATTATTTTCTTAGGACTTAAGCTCAAAGCGGACAAGGTTACTCGTACTAAAGTCCCGGGTTCCTCCATTATCTACATTCCTTCTGGAAAATATTTAAGGTTCGCCACATTTGGATTTCCTTCTTTCACTGCTGACATGATCTATATCTGGGCCATCCAGTATTACAGCAATTATTCTATCGAGGACAGATTTGATTATCTGGACCACATTTTTTCAATCATCTCTGAGTTAGATCCCCACTATCTTGACCCTTATGAAATCGGGTCCTTAATAGCCGCCCATGAAGCCAGAGATGTAAAAACTGCCTGTAAAATTCTTGATAGAGGCCTGGAGAAAAACCCAAAGGAGTGGATTTTCCCATTTGAAGCAGGACATATCGCTCAGATGGTAGAAAAGGACTTTGCCCTGGCTCAAAAATATTATAAGAAGACGATGGAGATCGAAGGAGCACCTGCATTAGCCAAAAGGTTGTATGCCAATGCAGCCTTCAAGATTACGGACTATAAAACATCCTTGGAAAACTGGCTGGAAATTTACCAGGAAGCAGAAGATGAACGGATAAAAAAAATCGCATCCAACCAAATTTATCAAATAAAGACAACCATAGATATCAAGACAATCAAAGAAGCAATCGAAAAATTCAAGGAAAGATTCGGCCGCAATCCCACGGAACTAGCCCAGCTCGTGAATGATGGCTTGCTGGATTCTCTCCCAAAAGATCTTGATGGAAAAGAATACATTTATGACTCTCAGACAGGCGGGGTAAAAGCTCCTACAATATGGTGGAAAAGATAATCATAATCATACTATTTGGCCTTGTATGGGGAAGTTTTTTAAATGTAGTCATATATAGAGTTCCCCTTGGAATAAGTATTGTTCATCCTCCTTCTTCCTGTCCTCACTGCAAAAAGAGAATAAAATTCTATGATAATATTCCTGTCTTTTCCTACTTGCTTCTCGGTGGAAAATGCCGTTACTGCAAGGCAAAAATTTCCATCTCTTACTTTCTTGTTGAAGTTCTGACACCATTGAGTTTTCTTGTTCTCTACAGTCAATACACTCTCAGTGTCCATTTCTTCGCATCATGTATCTTCACAAGCGCATTGATTTCTCTGGGTTTCATTGATTTCTACCATCAGATTCTGCCCGATGAAATAACATTCTCAGGATTGGCTTTAGCTCTCGTTTATTCGCTTTTCCGCAAAGATTTAACCCTGACTCAATCCCTCGTTGGTGCCGTAGTTGGAGCGGGGTTTCTTCTTCTTATATATGGAGCTTATTTTCTGTTTCGAAAAAAAGAAGGGCTGGGCATGGGCGATGTGACAATGATGCTTATGATCGGTGCTTTCCTCGGCTGGAAGCAGACTTTCTTTACTCTTATTCTCGCCTCTTTTACCGGTGCTCTCGTTGGGATCTGTTTTATTTTCTTTAAGAAGAAAGATCTTCAGTATTCCCTTCCATTCGGGACATTTTTAGCCCCAGCTGCTTTTGTTGCACTGATTTGGGGAGAAAGAATCATCAACGCCTATCTGAGCCTATATAAAAATTTGTAAGAAGCAGGAATTTAGATCCAAAGGTTATTGCTTAAACCATACTAATAACATTCAGGGCTTAAGGATTTACTTTATAATCTTATATATCTCTCTCCAAGATTTAACTTTCAGAAGTGCCCCAGCTGGCTGTTCCAATTTCTGAATTGTCGAGTCATATTCCTGAATATAAACCTCCCGTTTCCTTATACCTCCTACCCTTTCTGATTCACCAAGTGTAACTGCTGCTTTTGTTTTAATTTCAAGGTTCAAGCTTTCTATTGTGCCGCCAGATGTCTGAAATGCAGATCCTCCGACAACCGAAGAACCGGCCGCCCAGACAAATCTAGCATAAAGTTTTCCGATTCCTTCCAAGCTACTGCACGGGTTTACTGATTCTATGTTCCCTGACAACGTGCTGAAGTAGACGATGTAATTGGCCACTTTCGGATCAGCCCACACTTTTCCAATTATTTCCTGCCCATTTCCATTCATTGTGTGAATTAAATCTCCCTTGTCTTTTTCCTCAGGCAATCCTAGTACTTCCGAGTCACCAAGATACCAATCTACCTCTGGAATATCTCTATCTATTAGTGCAATAAATGAGTATGGACCGTCATCCGGAGCCCTGTCATCTCCTCCGGTCCCAAAATAAATGCGTGGAAATGTCCCTGTCGAACCAGTGTCAATCCATAAGGCTGGTTTTGTGATAATCGGATAATTCATCGTATCCGTATAGATTGTCTCAGCATCCCAGGAGTTATTATTTCCAAATTCAACACTGACATCCATTTTCCACAGCCTTCCATCGAGATCTCCAAAATAAACTGCATCTGTATACCCATCCCTTTCTATATCAATTATTGATGGAGAGCCGGGAATGGAATTAGGGATATTAGGAAAGCTGGCTGAAGTGTCAACATCAACAGCTTCAAAATTCCAAAAAATACTTCCATCTTCCAGATCCACCGCATAAAAATTATTACCCGTAACTCTACTCAGGCTGTTATCATACCCTGATCCCATAAAAGCCACCCAGGAATCACTTCCTCCCTTACTGACTTTTCCTATCTCCGGTACTGACCAGGTTTCTCCCATTGTCTCGTGAGTAACTTCCCACATGGGCTGAGGGTCATCAATATTGGTAATATCCAGAGCAAAATAATAGTTGCCGCTCGCATTCGGGCCAATTGAACTCCCTTTCCCTGGCCCTTGACCGCAGATGATAACTGTCCTCCACACTCCGCCAATCTGTACGTCTGCAGCCACCGGACTTCCATCTACATAAACATCTCTCACAAAATATCTTTCACCGGTATTGGGTTCAACCCCCCACATGTTTCTCAATTTGGGAAGCAGGTTGTTAGGGATAAATGCCCACAGTTCTTGACCCGTAGCAATATCAAAGCAGTGTAACATGCCGTCATTTGTACCCACAAGAAGTACCTTAGGCCTGTTCTTCCAATCTTCGATAAAATTTTCATACCCGGATCCCATACTCACAGGATCTCCCTTAGGACACTCAACAATGATAGGATTAGAATGGTTGATATCTCCCAGTTTCCAGTTGCGGTCTTCACCTCTTACGAAGTTAATAAGGCCCTCATTCGTGTTTTGAAAATCCTTTAATATAGGTCCTAAGATGTCAATATTACTTGTAGAAAATTCGATTCTCTGCAAGTCAGAATCGCCGGAGCCGGGAACAGCAGTATAAATTGTTCTGTCTCCTGGCGCCCGGTTATTCAACAATTCTCCAGCATCCCACCGAATTTCAACTCCCTCAGCCACAAGTTCTCTTCCTGAAGGTTCGGATAAATCAGGACGAGTGATTGTCCTGAGGTTAGAATAAGCATCACTTACCGGAGATATGTTAGTGACATCATATGCTCTTATATGTCCCTGCCATCCTGGAAAATAAAATGTTCCTCCAATAATGAGTTTCTTAGGCTGACCGCTTTCATCGACGAGTCTTGCAGCAACAGAGGTTCGGGAGTATTCACGCCTATCGACAAACTTGATCGAAAATGCTATTCTGTCAATGACCGGAGTTTCGAATGATGCTCCTTCATAGTCCTCCATGTCGTCCTCTTCAGCATATAATATTGCTTTCCACATCAGCTGTGAGCCAAAATGCGTAAATTCATGCCAGGGTAAATCATTCTCACTGGCATAAGTATGAAGTGCACCACTGCTTGGAATCCCGTCATTTCTTTCCGTTCCAAATCTTGCGTAGAATTCCCAATCCCTTCCATTATTGCTTATGTAATAATCCACGGTAAGCCCCTGGCTCGATCCCCCACGGACACTTTGATCGAGATTGCTCATTCGAACACTGGTTATCGCATGTTCGGCCGGATTGAGGTCTGGAGTCACATTTGTTGACCATGCTTCTCCATAAGTAGTATAAACAGGAGCCAAATCATTTATGACTAGAAAATAATCCCCAGAATGGTTTGCATCTGCCAAAATAACATCCATATCACCATCCAGGTCATAGTCCATTAAAGCACTCATATCCACATCGTGGGGATCTGGGAGGATAGGCTGGCACATATTCAAGCATCTGAATTCAAATTCCAACTGGCCGTCAACTATGCCCTGGTTTTTCATAAACCACATTCTGGCTTCATTCCCTGCATTCCACCTGTCTGTAGCCGCAAAAATATCTATCCTGCCATCATGGTTAAAATCCGCTACACAGGTTGCAACCGTTCCTGTACAATCATCATTGGGGATAGTCAGTTCGTGGCGGGTAAAACCTTCAGTCCCATCATTCTCATAATAAACTAAATACGAAATGTCATTTACAGTGCCGCCAATGATATCTACATCACCATCACCGTCAAAATCTACCGCATCGACAGAAGTCCCTCCACGCCCGATATTAAAGCCGGTTGTCTGGTCATAATTAATTTCAGCGATCTCAAAAGAATCAATATTAAAATCCTCAGCTCCTGGATTCCTGACAAGAAATATTTTATCCTGACTGATAACCAGTAAATCCATATCGTCATCATCGTCAATATCTACCGAGCATAAATGGTCTCCAGCCCAATTGATGTATATCCCGGAAGTCATAAATCTGCTCGAAAAATCCAGGTTAGGTGAGACTTGATAGGAGTAAAAATCCGGATCTGTCGCAGTCCCCACATTTATATACATTGCCGCTACAAAGTCAGTATATCCAAATTCGTCTAAGTTATTCTTCATGAAAAAGAAATCCTGCAGTCCATCGCCATTGTAATCTGCAGCAGTTATAGAAGCGGGTCCACAGTAGAGCCCTTCATCATAAACTTCGCTGGGATCTACAAAAAATATAATGCCGTCATCATCCTCACCATCTCCGTCTCCGTCATAATAGTAATTCCTCGCTAGAATCAGCCTGTAATTATTTTCAATGTCTAGGCCTATTAGGTCCGGATAACCATCTCCGTCAAAATCTCCTGCATCACATACATATATCTTTGCTCCCATACCTGAAGGTTCCTCAATCGAAAAGTTTGCTCCCAACCAGCTCAATGTAACTTCTCCATTTCCAGTCCACATAGCAGAAGTCTTTTCTACATCTTTATATGTCGTAGGAGAGCCAAATGTTTCTTCAAAAGCTATTGTGTATTCTATACACTCCTCTTGTGCCCAGAACTTTATTGCAAAAACAGTTATGAATATAGTCACAGGCAATACTATTAACATTATATTCCTGATATTCCTGATTTTTTTCATTTTTTTCCCTCTTTTATTTTTAAAGCTTAATGAGATATCTCAATAGCTAACCCAATTTCTAACCGTGCGGTCGTCATATTGCTCCCTGTCCCAATACTCCCTATACAAACTAAAAGAGCATCTGCTGCATCAGGTGTGCCCCCGCCAGCTTCATCATCTATCAAAAAAGCCGTGTATGTAAAACGGGGATTTAATGTTCCTCCATCTGATATGAAAGGCTGGCGGTAAAAAATGACATTACCGACATCAGGGCTTCCATCTCCATCCGGGTCAATATAATTCAGTATTTCCCTATCTGTCAATTTTCGAAAATATTGCACAGATAGAGGATTGTCGATCCCATTAGGTTCTATTAGATAATGGCCGTCAAAACTCACCCAGCTGTCGGTTGCAAAAGAATTTTCGATAGCAAGCCAGACTGAATCAAAACCCGCCTCAGCTGCATTAAAGGCCTGATGCTGAGTGCGAATGTTTCCTGCGACTTTCGAGTTAATTCCCGTCACACTAATAAGGGCAGTTCCAACCGCTAATAAAAATGCCAGTACAAGAATAACAATAATTAAGCCGGATCCTTTTTCATGCCTCGCATGTTGAATTTGGATATTATAATCTATAAATCTCTTTATTATTTTCAATTTTTCCTCTTCATCTTGTGCCCATATTATATAAATTTAAAGATACATTCCTCATCATGGCTGTGGATTCGAGCAAAAATCTTCTATGGTTATCATCTTGGTTGCTTTTAGGACTATTGGCGACGTCAGGCCTTCTGTAAAGATAAAGATTTGAGGGAGGTTGGCCTGAGACACTGACATAAGCGTTTTGTGTCTTTCCAAGAACATAAATTCTGACCTGGCGAATTCTGCTTATCAAGTCTATATCTCCTGTCCAGCTGACCTGCCAATCGATAAAACCATCCAAATTACCATCATTATCTAAATCTCCATTATACTGGAATTGCAGATTCTCGATGTCCATTGCGAGGGGATAATGAATTCCATTCTGCGTCAGGTATAAAATACTTCCTTCGCCATTTCCGATATATCCATTTACACCCGCTGTTAAGCCAGGGTAATTCCCGGTAATATCCAGCCAGTATTCTTTGACCTCGATAAAAGTAACAAGCCCTCCGTCATAAGCATCTGAATTAGGGCAAGTTCCTGATAACCCTCCAGGAGGATTGAAATCAATTGATAATCCAGGTGAAAAATTGATTTTTTCGTTCGTTCCCCCTTCTGAATGTGTAACATGTGTGATCTCCCTTATTTCGACACTCATACATCCCGAATTTGGGTTGGGCAAGATAAGGACTACTTTATTTACATAATACTCATCAAGATAAGGGTACTGCTCAAAACTGGAATCTTCAACTGATAAATTGATTGATGCACCCTGGTAATTATCTATGTTTAAATTCAAAGGCTCTTCTATATTTCCCATTAATTTCAACCTATCAGGAGCCACTATTGCTCCTTGTGACTCATTATCAATTCCTTCCAAGAAATATCCAGAATATTCAATAAGTAAGCCAGCCCCAGCCATTCGAGCATCTCTCTCTATGAAAAACATGCCAGAGCGAACGTCATGTTGAAGTGCAGCAAACTGCTGCTGGTCCACTGCCACCTTGTTGCTTCTCATATACAAAGAAAGAGTTGCTAATATGACAATTATCATAATCGAACTGCTGACAAGCATTTCTATGAGAGTAAATCCATACTTAGAGTTATTTAAAGGTCGATGATTTCGAATCGAAATTTTCTTTTTCATTTCTTTTCCCAATTTATCTATTCGTGAACTCTTTAACTCACGCCTTCACTTTCCTAATCAAATCTGCCCCGCATTTCTCTTTCTTCTCGTTTCATCCGCGTACTACACCCTGCCTACTGCATGCTGAATCTGTCACCTGCTTATGATAGTGCTTATATCGGCTTTGACTTTATATTGATTAGGATTCTGGATAAGGTCATCTTGAGCTGTTCCTATCTGTTCCGCTGAAAAAATCAGAACTCTTACATCCCAATAATATGTAGAAGCCTGAACCTGAGTAATCCTTCTGAAATCGTATGTCCCATCAAAATTAATATCGATCTGTTCATCAATCTCACCCGCAGCTGCAAGGCTTAACTCTGCGCCTGTAAGATTCCTCAAGCTGTCAATCTGTTGTTGAGCTAAAAAAATCGCAGTGCTAATTTTTTCAGAACGAGAGTTGTTGAGAATGCAATAAGTAAAAAGCTGGGTTAATCCCAACACTGCAATACCTATCAAGGCCATGGATACAAGCACCTCAATCAGAGTAAATCCCTCTTTTCCCGAGTGGCTTTGAGACTTATTTTTTATCATCTTAGAATCACTCACTTCCTTATTTTTTCCATCTCATTGGTTAAGTGCCGCTAAATGATTTAACATATTGAACTGAGCCACCGGTAAACACCTTGATTTCTCTCATGTCCTGCTGGTTATAATTTTTTAATTTATCACTCTGAAGAGTTA
>AWNV01000078.1 GCA_000493965.1 Candidatus Aminicenans sakinawicola JGI OTU-1 | reverse complement strand
CGAGGTTGCTGCAGATGCAAGGCACAGCGCATGAAGTTGTGGTCCTTCACCACGAATGGGCTGTAACGCAGCAGATGCGGTAAGATCGGCTCGCCCAAAGGGTAAAGAATGCCGATTATAATTAAATTAGATTCAATAAAGAAAGCGACTATCTCAATCTTGCAAAAAATCACGCTGACAAGCAGATTTCATCAATGTTAAATAATGGTATTGGCATTCTTTATGAATAATTCAGGTTTAGATATTCTTCAATAAGACTCAAAGCCTTGCTGAAGTATTCTTTATCTTCTCCAAGGCCGAAGCGAATGTGGAAGTCCACTTCAAACTGATCCCCAGGTTGGATGAGGACGCTTTTCTCCTCACGTATTTTGTGTCCTAATTCAGTTGAGTTGATGTTAAGGTTATATCTTGGAAAGGCTATGGCTCCTGCTTTAGGAGGAACACAATGAAAGAGTCCGTGCTGTTTTTTCATCCATGACTCAAGAATTGAGAAGTTTGTTCTTATGATATTGCGTGTTCTTTCAAGTATTTTTGCTTTGTTTGCAGGTGCAAGTGCAATTCGGGCAAGCCGGTCGCTTAATGCGCTTATTGTAATTGTGGTATAATCTTTATATTGCCATGTTTTATTGATTATATCTTCTGGTGCCACAATCCATCCTACTCTCAGGCCTGGAAGTCCATAAGCCTTGGAAAAACCGGAGGTTACTATTGCTTTTTTGTAAGTCCCCCAGAATGTTGGTGTTATTTGACTGTCATATTCTGCTCCCTGGTAAACTTCGTCTGAAATGATCCATGCATCTGCCCATTCAGCGAGTTCTATGATTGTTTTTCTAGCCTCTTTATTTAGTTGACATCCCGTTGGATTGTTGGGATTTGTGATAGAGATTATTTTTGTCTTTTTTGTTACGAGTTTCTTCAACTCATTCAAATCCGGATTCCAGTCAAGGTCTTCTTTGAGAAAAAATGTATTAACATTAGCTCCAAATGCTTTCATTAGGCCTCGTATTTGCATGAAGTTTGGGAGCATAAAAATTGTCTCATCGCCCGGCTCGATATTTGCCCATATCAAAAGAAAATTAGCTTCGGCTGAGCCTGATGTAACCAGAATATTTTCTGCATTGGCACCAGGATAATTTGAGCATATTGCTTTTTTTAATTCTGGAGTTCCATTGGTCTGAATGTAACCAAGTTTAGTATTTAATATATGTTCAAATTCATCTGGACTAATGAGTTGTTTAAAGGTATAAGAATGCACACCGCTTTCCGAAATGTTATAATCGACAAGGTGCTCCCATTCCGATTGCCAGCGTTCCATTTTAAATGTTTCAATATTCATAATGCACTCCTTTATCTGTTTTTTTTGAATAATCCACGTCCACTTGAATTATTCATAAAAATTGCAAACAACTAAGATTTATATCTCGATTTTAAAAACTCCCTTGAATGCGAATCCAAAGATGATAGAGAGAGCAAAATAAGCGATTAGCCAGTGAATATGCCACCCGAAGAGATTCATGCCTTTTGTTGTATAAGTGATTTCAATAGACTTTATAGGAGAGTCTTTTTTAAAGGGAGCCTCTGTTGGGTAGAGGGTCTCATCAATAAAGTTGCGCCGTATTTTCAATGGAGAAATTTTGTTAATTGATTTCTGGCTGGCAGTAACTTGTTTTGTGAATTTTTCTCCTTTCAGGGCAAGAGTCAAATTATATGTGCCTTTTTCATTTACTCTGAAGCGCCAATTTATTTCATTGTCTTCTATAATCCTGAGAGGAGGAGTTTCGATAGTCAAAGAAGGTGAGGGCTCTATCTTAATATCTGTTTCAACTGGGTTATAGCCTTCTTCAAGTTTTACCTTTAAAATGGCTTCCTGTCCAACCGACAATGCGTTATAACCGAACCAGAAATTTAGCTGTATCAAGATCAGAATAAGGGGGATGATCATTACCAACATAGGCTTTGCCGTATAGCTGATATATTTCAGGTTTGTACGAAGAATGTTTCCTTGTGATTTTAGAGAAATTTTTAGGTTGTCGTTAAATAATCTGAGCTCGAGCAAGTAGGCTTTAATTTTATTTTTTACGAATCGGATTCCTTCCTGGTTCGAAGTATACCGGAAGATAAAAAGCATAAATAACCCTGTAAGGAATGAAATAACTGTCATTCCGATCCACGGATTCATGTTATGGAAAGGCAGTAATATCAGATCAAAAATTTTTCCGAATATTAAATTGAATATATGCATTGAAATGATTCTAACAACTACTTTGTTTCATTTCTTTTATTCTTAGGATATGTAGCCGAGGCCTTTTAGCTTTTTCTTTATCTCTTCTTCGGAATCAGATTCTTCCAGTTTAGAAATCTCTTTTTCCAGACAGTGAGTAATAAATTCTTCAGGGGAAGAGTAACCGGACATCTCTGCATATTTTTTTACTTTATCCAGCAAATCTTTTTCAATTTTGACTTTGGCTTTACCCATTTTAATCTCCTTATTTAAATTACCGGATTTCCTATCATTTCAGGGGGCTTTTTTATTCCAAAAATCTTTAGAATTGTAGGGGCTAGATCATAAAGAGCAGGAAAATCTGATTTTATCTTGCGGTTCATCAGTAAAATTCCCGGGATAACTTCCGGTGCCATACAGTGGTCGCCGCTCCACTTTTCTGTGTTGTCTTCCATAATGTTTTTTGGCATTCTTCCTAAGGGAGAGACCCAGGAGATGCGGTAACCGTGGTTGAATCCCAAAATAATATCCGGAGCATCCTTCACATAAGGTCCCTTGTAGACGTCCTTAGAAATAAAGGCTCTTAAGACAGGCTTATCCCCGGTTTTTGGATCTTTGAAGTTTTCAAGCTTACGGGCGATTTCCCGCACGAGCATCTCTTTTTCTGCTCCGTCAGAGACAATACCTTGTGCTTCTCTTCCTTTCTGGTTGATATAGAGACCGTTAAGGCCAAGTGCATATGCTTTTGTCTTTGACCAATCTGTATTTAAAAATAGAGAGGATTCTCCCTGTCTCCATTCGTTTATAAGAGAATGATAAGCATATTCTTTCAGCCATGTGTTCAGGTTGAATGAGCGGCGGAATGGGGAAAATCCGTGGTCAGAAAGGACCATGATAATAGTATTTTTATCGGCTTTTTGTATGGCCTTGTCTAAAATCTTATCAGATTCAATATAGATGTTTTCGATTGTGTTTCCATATTTTGAAGCGAGGAGAGGATCGAAGTTAGGGTGCTCTTTATCGATAAGACGCCAGAACATGTGCTGCCGTTGATCAGAGCTTGAAAGATAATAAAAGAGAAGGCCAGAATCAAAACGTGCAAGTTCATACTCAAACATTTGAAGCCTTTCTTTTAGGACAATGTCGTCCTGCTTGAGAAATTCTCCATCATCCAGAACTCCATTATCGAGAGCCGAAGTGTCTGCTGGAAGACCCTGTGTGTAAAAAGGGCCGAATGTTTTTTCCAGTTCTTCTGAATAGCTTTTCGGCGTGGAAATTGGCAGGATTGCGTCTCCGGGATCTATGTTTACAGGAGATACATAAAGTTTGAATTCAGGCCTGATTTGTTTGAGGTAAAACATACAAATTCCACTTGCGCTCTGGGTTGGAATCATTTTGAAATTGAGTTTTTTCCAACTGCTCCATTCTCCTTCTTTTAGGATAAACTCATGATCCTGAATTACTATTTTAGCAATGGGGTTTACAGGATCGATATATACTCTAAAATCAATCGATGAGTCAGGCCTGTCCTTTTTAAATGAATTTATTGGTCCGGGAAGCTTTGACTCAACCATGTTGCCGATGACGTATACTTCATGGATTTTTCCTCCGCCAATATCTTCGTTGATTTTAGCTGGCTCGGTCGTATAGTAGTTGAATATACCATAAGTTCCGCGGATATCCGGTGTTCCCATCCCTGAAATGGTTCTTTGTTTCGTGGGAGAAGGAGGATAATTGGATGGGATTTTAAACACGGTAGCAGGGATATCATAATCTTCAAGGATTTGCCAGAAAGCTTTACCCTTGCGAAGATTCTCAACTTTCCCCCCTGAGATCGGGAGAACAACATTCCCGATGGAGAGAGTTTTTGTAGTTTCACTTGTTTTGGAAGCTGAAAATATTGCCATATAATTTTCAGGATCTCTGTGGATGAAATCAAAAATTCCGTGTCCTCCAGGATTCGTACCTGTAATGAAGTTTGACCAGGCAACAGGGCTCTGGGGAGGAATGCTTGTTCGAAGATGCGAAAAGCTGCCTTCGCTTCTGAGGCGACTGAATGCGGGAAGTTTGCCTGCATCCATCCAGAGTTTAAGAAGATTAGGGTCCAGTCCGTCAAGTCCAAGTATGATTATTTTTTTTGGCGTATCAGTTTGTCCGAAGACCTTTGTTACAAGATCTTTGCCATTTCCCAATGCTAAGATTGAGCCTGTTGTAATGCCAAACTTTAGAAAATCTCTTCTGTTTATTTTAGACATTTTTTTTACCTTTTCCCTTATTTTTCTGAGGGAAAATGAAATTTTCCTGATCTATTAGTGAAGAACCATCCATATGAGAAGGTACTTTCACTCCGAATAGTTCGAGTACAGTGGGTGCAACATCTATAATTGCAGGATTTTTTTTTGTTAATTTTATGGTTGCAGAGGAATATTCCTGGAACTATTCGTGGATCGATGCAGTGGTCACCACTCCATGCTTTTGTGTTATCTTCAAAAATTGTGGAATTTACTTTTCCAGTTACTGAATCCCATGAAACCCTGTATCCTTCATTATATCCGACTATGAAATCCGGGCAGTTTTCTTTATAAGGACCAGGTGGAATTTCATCCCGGTCATAAATTTTATTTATAGCAATTTCTCCTCTTTCTTCATCTTTTAAGCCATCGAGTTTTTGGACAAGTTCTTCCTTTAAAGCCTTTGTCTCTGCCCCTGGGTTAACAGTACCTTGGGCTTCTCTCCCTTTCTGATTTATGTAAAGACCCCCGAGGCCCAGTCCGTAAGCCTTTGTTTTTTCCCAGTCGACATCTTTAAACCACTCATCGCTTTCTTTTTTGCCGTCTTTAAGACTTAGATAGCCGTTTGTATACAACCAAGAATTGAGATTGACTCCCCGGTGGAAAAGTTTAAATCCGTGATCGGACATAACAATCAGGAAGCTTTTTTTACTCACTTTTTTTAAGACTTTTCCTACCAATTCGTCCATTTTGATATAAAGGTCTTCGATGACTTTGGCACTCAATTTTGCCTGCCCACTTTTTAGTGCGGGATGTTTTTTGTCAAGATATCGAAAAAACATATGCTGAATACTATCTGTACTTTGGAACCAGCAGGCTACAACTCCTTTTTTTGTTTTATCAATAGCATTAAAAAGCATATCTTCCGATTCCCTGTGGTTGTCATATGTTAATTCTAAGAACGTCTCTTCAGGAAGAATTCCCTCATTTAAAGCCCATGTATCGTCTGCTTCACCGAGGGTGTTGAAACTTCCAAGGAGTTTTGCCAGATAAATAGAATAAATAAAAGGATGAGATATAGGAAGGGCCGGTTTTTCGGGGTCAATATTTAAAGGAGATATATACATCTCGAAGTGAGGGTGGATTTCAGACACGTAAAAGCGGCAGATAGCTTTTACTTTCATCCCGAGTCCTGGACGGAAAGTTATTTTTATCCATTTTGATAGTTTTTTCTTTTTAATATTGATTTTCTGGCCGGATACTTCGATAAGGACTTCCTCTTTATTTTTATCCAGGTTTATTGTCATTGGAAGCCGCATTTCTTCTGCTTTTTTAAGAAGCGAATTTTCCGGGCCGGATATGTAAGTTTCGATCTTAGTGGAATTAATAGTAACAGGAATATTCATTCCGCCTTCACGTTTTGTGACTTTTTCTTTATCTGAAGTATAGAATGAAAATGTACCCTGGCTTCCTTTTAAGTCTGGAGCACACATACCAGAAAGTAGGTGCCCTCGAAATTTTTCTGGAGGGAACGTTATTGGGATTCTGAGAATTGTGCTGAAAATGCCATTATCTCCTAAGATCTTCCAGAAAGGTATGCTTTTTCGCAGCCCTCTGATCACTGGTTTCGAAATTGGGAAATTATATTTTCCAATTGGAAGAAATTTTTTTGGATTTCCAATATAGGCAGAAGAAAGATCAGGCAGATAATTATTTGGATTTCTGCTGAGGAAATCAAAAATATTATGCTTACATGGATTAGAACCAGTCATAAAAGAAGACCATGCAACAGGAGATATAGCAGGAATTGTTGTTGCCAGCTTTTCATATGTTCCTTCTTTCTTGAGGCTTGAGAAATTAGGCAGTTTTCCTTCTGACATAAATTTTTCCAACAGAGTCGGTTCCATTCCATCAAGGCCAACAATGACGACCTGATCAACAAGGCTGTTTTTATATGCTTTTTGTCCTTTTATGATACGGAGTAGAAACCTGAATGGCCATGAAAGAAAAGAGAAAATTGCCAGGAAAAAAGTAATAAACAGGATAAGGAATGAAGATAGAAATGCAAATCCTGCCCCTGGTCCTACATAAGCTTTAAGCTGGATAGATGATGCCAGGATTAAGAAGGTAAATATTTTTAATTTTAGGAAAAGACTTTTTCTCATTTTATTCATGTGAAATTGCTCATAATAATAGCAGCCAAATCTGATATGCAGAGATCTGAACCATGGTTTCTATTTGCCAAGAAAAAAGCATCATCCCACGTGTGCATTCCCTGGAGAATCGAGCGGCCAAAAATGTCTTTTTTCTTGACTGAACCTTTCATATCGAAACCATACTCGGAAAGCACAATTAAGTCCGGTCCCAGTTGTACGTAAGGGCCTGAGTAAATCTCTTCAGTATCAAATACTTTTCTGACAACTTTTTTCCCTTCATATTCGAGTTTTTCAAGTTTATGTATAAGTTCTTGCTTTAGTATGTCCTTTTCCGATTCTTTGACAGTGCCATTTGGGAATTTTTCTTTAAGGTTGAGATAAATGCGGTTAGGGTCCATGGTAAAAGCACGGGTTGAAGGAGATATCTCACTTAAATTTTTAGGGGGGGATGTATTGAAATGCAAGTAGTTTTCTTTTTCTAACCATGCATTCAAATATACTTCCTGTTCGATACCAGTGAATCCGTGGTCTGAAAGCATATAAAATCCTTCATCGCTTCCTGTGAGTTTGTGAAAAGCCACATTGATTTCATTGATAAATTTGTCGATCTCCCTGTAATAATCTAAAAATTTCTGATTGTATATATGATTTTCATCTTCATAGGCGTTCCATAAGAAATGCTGAAGCCTGTCAGTTCCTGTGATGACAAGCTCGAAGTAATCCCAATCTTCTTTCCAGAAGGAATGAAAGGCTTCTTTGCGGCTTTTTAATGTAGTACTCAGTTCATTCCAGAGAAGTTCATGATCTTCCCTGGATTTAAATGTATCGATATCTATCTGATAGCCTATTTGTTCGAGAGTATGTTTGACAGAAAAAGGATAGACAGCCTTAGCCAGGTCGATTGCTACAAAGCCTGAAATCAGAATACCATTGATTTTTCGTGCAGGGTAAGTCGAAGGCTGATTGATAACAATGCATCTTTTCTTTTGATTTCCGATGATGTCCCAAAATCTTTCTTTTTTTACATCGAGATAGTTTGGAAACCGGAGATCATAGGAGTTTTTTTTGAAGTCAGTAAATCCAAAGATGCCATGAGTCCCTGGGTTGGAACCAGTCATGAAGTCTGTCCAGCTTACAGAGGATATCTCAGGAAGGCTGGCCTTCATCTTGTGAAGATGTCCTGAATCAACAAGCATTCCTACATAAGGCATGACTCCTTTTTTAGCAAGATTGAGAAGGAGATAATGGGGAACTCCATCCAGACCTATGACACATACCCTATTTTTCGTTTTTTTCTTAAAAAGTCCCATGAGAGTAACCTGATACTAAAAACTTATCTTTCCTGGATTATTTATAAATTATGCCGACACCAATATTTATTCTCCATTATATCTGCCAGTTACGTTGATTTTTCCTTCAGCATAACATTTAACTCTTTTCCCATGCACTCCCTTTCCTCTATATCGGCATTCTTTACCCTTTGGGCGAGCCGATCTTACCGCATCTGCTGTGTTACAGCCCATTCGTGGTGGATGACCACAACTTCATGCGCTGTGCCTTGCATCTGCAGCAACCTCGACTCGTGAATAATCCAAGATATTATACTAATTGATATCAAAATGTCTACATGATTTAAATTATACGCTAGAAAAGCCAGAATGGGTAATATTGAATTTTGAAAACCACAGCCTCATACGCAGGATCGGGTGAATTATTCAGGCTATCTTGTCTGTGCCACGAAATAATCAGAAGCCTTTATATTATATTTATCCTGGTCAAGAGATTTGACAATTGTCCTCTTGTACTTATTTGTTTTTGGATCTATTCCCGTAAGGTCAACGATTTCTCCGTCAAGCTTGTTTCCTGTTTCATCTGTAATCAGCTTCACTTTTGGCCTGAGCATATAGGCAGTCTCCTGGTTTATTTCTATGACAATAGCGATTTCGCCCGAATTAAGTAGAACCAGGGTGCCAACTGGACAAGTTCCCATCATATTAACAAATACTTTGAGGATAAGAGGGTCAAACTCAGTACCGCTTTTTTCTAACATCATGTTTATGGCTTCTTCCCTGGTGAAGTCCTTATTTCGGTAGGGTCTTTTTGTTGTTATAGCATCAAAGAAATCTATGATTTTAACAATTTTACTGAAAAGGTTTATTGTTTTTTTCTCTATGTATATTGGGTATCCGGAATGGCCATCGGAAGTATGATGTTCCATGGCAACATGGATAGCTCTCACTGGAAGGTGGCTTAACTCTCTAAGTTCAATTAATTTTTCTGCACCGTAGTAGGGATGTTTTTCGATAACATCTCTCTCATCTTTGTCAAGTTTTCCGGGTTTTAAGAGAATTTCTTTTGGGATATCTAATTTTCCTATGTCATGGAAAAATGCACTCATGCCCAAGTCAATCAACTCATTTCTGTCAAGCCCCATTCTTTTTCCAAGCGAGATTGACAATATACAGACATTTATTGAGTGATTTAAAGTATATTCGTCAAAGTTTTTTATTGTTGTTAGACCGTAGAGGAAAGATTCGTTCTGTGTGATATTGTTGAATAGTGACTGCATCAGTCTTCGGGTTGTCAGCAGCGGGAGCCTTTCATTTGCTTTCTGCTTGTTGAATGTTTCTTTCAGGTGCGTTATGCTTAAGAAAAAGATTTTTGCGGTGTCTTTTTTCTTATTGCTCATCTCGTCGAATGGGGATATTTTTTCTATAGAAATATGTTTAATCCCGTACTGCTTGAATTCTTTTAGAAAATCTTCAAGCGTAATTTTTGACTTGGATCCTTTTTTCGTAAAAAGAATAATGAAATTTTTCAATTCTTCTTCGTTGAGTCCTGTTTTAAAACTTAGTATGCCAATTTCTCTTTTTGGAAATTCGTTAATAATGAATTTAAGCAGGAAGTAACTGGAAAACCCAAATTTGAGTCTTATCCCGTTAAAAAACAATGTGCTTTGGCGTAGCATAAAAGTAACTTCTCCATCCACTTCTACAGCTTTTTGAATCAAATACAAAAGAGATTTTATTTGCCTTATGAAGATGAGATTGTTGGACTCGTAGATTTTTGCTATTTTTACTGTCCAATTGAATCGATAAAGGATATCTATGGCATCTTTAATAGTTGTTTTTTCTTTCATTGGAGTCTCGTGCTGGAACTTTTTTCTTCGCCTTTGGAATTCTGTCTTTCAGTTTCATTTCTGTTTGACAGATGCTTGACAGCAAGCTTGCAGGCCTGTTTTATCTTCCTGTTGTGGCTCTTGACTCCTTCTTCAAGAATCTTTACGGCTTCAAGATTTCCTGTGGTTTTCAGTGCTGAGATGGAACACAGACTTGTTTCAATATTTTTACGGTGGGAGAAAATAGTCGGTTTTTTCAAAATCTTCTTGAGAGCAGCCTTTGCTTCTGCAGCTTGGCTTCTTGCCAAGAATTCCAGTAGAGCTGTTTTCTCCTTTTTTTCCTTTTTTAAGAATGATTTGTTTTGGACTACCTTAAGGATATGTTCTACTATGGATTTATCTCCTGTATATTGGAGATTTTGAGTAGCAATAATTCTCAGTTCTTCTTCCTCATCTGAAAGAAATGCCAATAGAATTTTATTTGCAGTATTGTTCTGAAATTTTCCCAAAGCCTTTATTGCATTAGCCTTTATAGATTTGTTTTCATAGCTTATAAAGTTAGAGAGATACTGAACTGCGTTTTTGTCCTGACTTGTCTCTAAAATTGAAATAATTTCATTCGTGATGGCTGGATGTTTATTTTGAGCAATATTCATGAGAGTTTTTAAATCTTGCTTGCCTATCTCTTTTAAAAGGGATAAAGCCTTTATGCGGAAATCAGGAGATTTGCTTTCTTCGTAAAGGTTGCTTAAAAGTGGAATGGCCTCAGGGCCTAGTATTTGTAAATATTCTAAGAGAGCATCAGGTTCCAGGATTTTACCTTTCTGGAAAGCATCTTCAATGAGTGAAAGAAAATTTTTGTCTTTTATGTCTTTAAGGAATTTGTCAATAGAAATGGCTTTTCTGTCGGATTGAGAGAATAGAGATTTTTTAAGTTCGAGAATGAATTTGATGTTTTGTACAGCTCCGGGAAGATCTCCTTTTTTCAAAGTATCCATATGGCATTGTGTTAATATATCCATAGTTTTTGAGAATTCTGCTGGCCTCTGTTCAATATAGAGCATTTCAACAAGTAAAGAGAGAAGTTCTTCCTTGGGCAAAAATTTTCGATTTGAAAGAATCATGTGTTCTAACTTTCTTTCTTCTTCATCAGTAAGGGATGACTTTTCGGCCTCGCTGCTTGACTCAGGTTTGGATCCAGGTTTTTCTATTGAATCGTTCAGAATCTTTTGCGCTAAAGTACTTTCTTTAAGAGCCTTTTGATCTTCTGGCTTAAGTTCTATTTTTCCAGTAAATAATTTATTTTTATCAATTTTATATTCCAACTGTTCGATTCCGGCTCCTATTTTTGATTCAAGGAAATCGTCTGGAGCGAAATATCTGATGTTTGCAAAATCTTTTTCCCAAAGTGAAATAACAATGTCGCTTTCTTCTGCAGGAAGATTAGATGCATTTTTAATAACATCTAAAAAATCAAGGAATTCTTCCTTTTTCAAGCCTTTATAGAAGAATAGAATTTGAACACCATCTTTATAAAATAGAAAAGGAATACTTTTCCGGATTTGTATGTCAGTGAATACGGTTTCTCCACTGAAAGTAAAGGAAAATTCCTCAACACCGAGTTCCAGTTTCCAGTATTTCTCCAGAAATATGCAAGTTTTTTCATAAAGCTGATCTGTAAATTTAATTACATTTGCATGGTCTTCAGAAAAAATTTTCATCTGTGCAAAGCTTTTTTCGAATAACTTTAGAATTTCTTTGACTATCTCCAGCTTTTCTCTATTGACTTTGAGCTTTTGATTTTTTTCTTGATTGTTTTGATAGGAATGGTTGTTTGAATTTTTGTTCAACTTATTTACCACCATCACGTTACTTTTTACACTTTTTTCCAACATATAGTCAAGCAGCAGAAATTTGTATGTTATAAATTCGTGTGATAATATTGCCAAAGAGGATTTGAAGTGACAGGCAAAAAAAATTTATTCTGTTAAAAAAGTTACTCTATCCCAGGTAATAGTAGAAGAAAAGCCGTGAAAAACATTGGATTAAAAGTAAGTGAAGTTAAGATCGGAATAAAAACAAATTCGCCGAATCTTTTAGAAAAAGACAGATTTTTCTGGTTGGATACTAATTTCTTGTCTGTGGATAAAGTGCCTTTCGAGGAAGCGAAAGATTCCCTTGTCAAAGTATGGGATAATATTGGCGGAACTCCTTTAGAGATAAAAAGGAACACATTGTGTTTAAGAGGAAATTTTTCTGAACTGGAAAAAGAAGCTAACGATCTTAGGTACTCAATTTTCGGCAATCTGGGAATTTTTTCTTCATGGGTGCTCAGGGTGCTTGAAGAAACCCAGAATATTTATACTCTCCATGCATGTGGCCTTGTGAAAAGGAATAAGCTTATCATAATTCCTGGAGGTGCAGGAGCAGGGAAGTCTGTGTTTATTCTTTCCGCGTTAAGGAAAGGTTGGAAGATATTTTCCACTGAGTTTGTGCATTTCCGTGTAAAAGGTGGGATTGAGTTTTTTAAGGGTTCTTTAAAAGATACGGTTAGAGTGGATACTTTGAAATGCTATTTTCAGGATGTGGCAGAAGAGTTGGGAATAAGTTTAAAGGCAGAGATTGGAGGGAAAATGGTTGTTGATTTATCATTATTCCAGACAGATAAGTATCAAATTCGACCATCTGATGTTATCTTGATTTTTCCTCATGTAGAGGAAAGAAGGGACAGGATTATATGTGAGGAGCTGAAAGATAGGGAAATACTGTTGAGGAAACTTTTTAATAATGCATCTGACAAGATAGGTAAAAGCATCCTTCTTTACAGCAAACTGGCTGTACCTGGAGTAGATTCGGTGCGACTCGGACAAAGAAGGAAAGAAAACCTGGAAAAATTTTTGCAGTCCGGAAAGGTTAAGAAATCTCTTTTGTGGATTTCCGGTGTTAAAGAAGCAAGGGAAATTTTTGACAGAATAAATATAAATGAGTTTAATTAAGGAGAAAGCAGAATGAAGGCATGGGAAGAATGTATTGAGTCTCCTGTTAAAGACAGGAGTGAGAAGCCTCGGGAAGATGGGATAACTATGATTCTTGATAAAGGTTTGGGCATACGGGCTACAAAGGACCTTGTAGAAACAGCAGCAGCCTATATAGATGTCGTAAAATTCAGTTTTGGAACTTCTGCTTTCTATTCAAAAGAAGTATGTCGGGAAAAGATAAGAATCCTGAAAGATGCAGATATTCATGTTATGCCAGGGGGAACATTTCTGGAGGTTGCCATATGGAAAGGGAAATATGATGCTTACCTTAAGCGGGCAGGTGAACTGGGTTTTGATATGATAGAAGTTTCTGACGGGACTGTTAAAATAGACTTTAAAACCAGGAAAGCTGCCATCAGGAAAGCAGTAGATGCTGGCTTTATTGTCCTCTCTGAAGTCGGAAAAAAAGATCCTGCAGAAGAAGTTCCTTTGTCTGTTATACATGAATTGATCTCTACGGACCTGGAGTGCGGTTCTTTCAAGGTCATTGTTGAAGCAAGAGAGGCTGGAAAAGGAGTAGGAATCTTTGATAAGGAAGGAAAAGTCAAAGAAGATGAAGTAACAAAGATCCTTTCTGGGGTCAGGGATCCAGATGCTCTTTTATGGGAGGCCCCGATTAAAAGCCAGCAGCAGTTTCTTATTATGAATCTGGGTACAAATGTAAGCCTGGGAAATATTCCTCCAGGAGACATTCTGGCTTTGGAGGCTCTTCGCCAGGGGCTGCGTGGAGACACACTGAAAAAGGCTTACAGCGGTTGAATTTTTAAATAGGGAAAAATGCCGATAACATGTTTAAAATTTATTATAGATATGATATAGAACAAATTAGTTCTGAGAGTTTCATGAAGAATGATTCTGGCTGGTTGATATGGTTTAGTGAAATAGGCAGTTTTTATGAATAATCCAGTTTTAATATGAAAGGAGGAATTATGAAAAATAAAGTTTTGGCAGGATTAACTCTGCTTTTAGCATTAATTTGTGGAACAGCTTATGCTGGCAATGAGGCTCGTGTTCTGCGCTTTCCTGCTGTGTTTGGTGACCAGGTTGTTTTTAGCTA
>AWNV01000077.1 GCA_000493965.1 Candidatus Aminicenans sakinawicola JGI OTU-1 | reverse complement strand
ATTTATTGTATCTGGGGCTTTTGGCTTTTACATTAGCACTCATTACGGTCAGTTATAAGCTAATTAAGGCAGCCACAGCCAATCCGGTCGATTCCCATATAATTCATTTATGCATCTCCTTTTTTTAGATTTGACCTTGCGGGTAGTCTATCATACAATCGACTCCCGCAGGAGGTGCATCACATCATCATGTTACCTATCTTTCGGCTCGTGAATGTGCCAGGAAATCATATAAACAAAATACAGGGAATATGCCTATTTAGATAAAAATATAATCTGCAACGAAAGAGAGACCCAATAGTTTTAGTATTAAAGGTGAAGAAAGCTAAAGGAGCTGCCATGAAAGTTAAGATCTTAGTGATGATTGTATGTCTATTCATGATTTGTCTTCTGTTTGGCTGTACCGGAGAAAAAAAAGCGGAATCAGAATGGCTGGGTTCCGTCGAAGAGGAAAATGGAGTTCGGGTCGTGAACAACCCGGAGTTTCCTTTTTACGGAAATTTTGGACTTGTTTTGGAACAAGACTTAAGCATAGGGAATGAAGAGGATGACAATTATTTGTTTTACCAAGCTTACGGGATTGATGTCGATTCTCAAGGGAATATTTATGTGATGGATACAGGTAATTTTCGAATCCAAAAATTCAAAAGCTCCGGAGAGTACCTACAAACCATAGGGAAAAAAGGTCAGGGTCCCGGTGAATTTGACCGCATGCAAAGCTTTTATATTGATAACGAAAATAACATATATGTATCAAGCGGAATGAAAATCCAGAAGTTTAATGATAATGGGGAATTTGTAAAAAGCATACCTCTTACATCCCAAATGTATGATTTTTGTATCTCTCCTGATGGCTTTATCTATGGTCTTGTGTACTCCTCTACAGAGGAAAGCAGGATGAGAAGGATCATAAAAGTCAATATGGAAGGAAAAGAAGTGGAGGAGATCGCCAAGTTTGAAGATACAAAAGTAGTCAGCCGAAAAAGCGAGGGAAGAACCGCTGCACTTTTAATCTACCACGACTATAATAATTCTCTGCGGCTGGGTCCTTTTCAATACAAAGGTCTGATCTATGCTCATTCTGCTGACTACAGTCTTTTTCATCTTAACTCAAAAGGAGAGCTTGATTTTATTATCAATAAAAAAGAGCCTTATCAATCCATAAGCAAAAGGGAAAAAGATAAGATAATCCAGGAGAAAAAGGAGTCCCTGTCCGATAGGGGGCAGAAATTGCCGGAAGATATGATAGAGCAGGCCTGTCAGTTTCCAGCACACAGGCCGTTTTTTTCAGCCATTTCTGTTGATGACAAAGGAAGGATATATGCAAGAAAAATTAGATCCGTACTCGATGAAAAGGAAATTCATGACTTTGATATATTCAGTGCGGACGGATATTATTTGTATGAAACAGAAATCGATTTCAGGCCTTATTTGATAAAAAACGGATTTATATACCAGATGAAATCAGATGAAGAAGCAGGAACTGTGCGGCTTATCCGATATCGAGTAAAAAATTGGGATGAGATAAAAAACACCATTCCCCTCATAAGTTCCATGCATATCCGATCTTGAGAAAAAAGGTCCGGCCAGTCTGAGTTAAGTTGACATCATAGAATCCCAGATAGTTATCGCTGTATCCGAGAAATAGGACGGTGCGGGGATTCAGCTTATAAGAAAAACGTCACCTGGAAAATTAAAAACAATTATTAGACAACCTGTTGGATAAAAATTAAAAACATATTAAGAGAATTTCAAGCCCGGTTTTCGTCTATTTGTTTTTCTTCATCCTTTCATAGACGATTTTTTTATACTTCTCGTAGAGCCGGGTCTGTAAACTGGTCATAGGGATGATTTTGCCTTTGATGATGACTGTTTCCACCCTAGAACGTCCCTGTATAGGGCTTCCTGTCCATATGGACACGTTGGCAATCTTACCTACCTCCAGAGAGCCGACTTCATCGTCGATGCCCAGGATTCGGGCTGGATTGATGGTCATGGCTTCCAGGGCTTTTTTCTCTGACAGTCCATGGGCCACCGAGATGGCGGCAGGTATTGGCAGGTTCCGCACATTGTGGTTTCCAGGACCCCACCCTCCCGGATCAAAGGCAAACAGGATGCCCTTTTCTGCCAAGACCGCGGCTGTGTGGTAGTTATGGTCATGGGGCTGCCAGCGTCTGGGAATACTCGTGGTTCCTGCCCAAATAACTGGGATGTTTTCTTTGACTATTCGGTCGGCATATTTGAGTATTCCTGAGCTTGCGCGGATGATCCCTTTGAGTTTGTAATCCTTGATGATTTCCAGGGTGTTGCGGATGGTCACCTCGTCATTTGTTATAAAAATGACAGGAATTTTGCCCTCGACTACCGGCACAAAAGCTTCCATCTCCAGGTCCCGCTTGGCAAAGCTCTCTTTATCCTTTTCATCGCTTTTATCTTTTTTGGATTTTTCCGCATTCTCCTTCTGCTTTTTGGCATATTCTTGGGCTTGCTCAAATTTAGCACGCAAAAAGGAGACCACTCCAGGTTGTGTGGAAGGGTATTTGTTTTCTTCTTTGGCACCCATGTTGATGATCTGGGCCACATAGCGCTTGGCAACCATTTGCTCAGCCAGGCCTCCCTCAAGGTGCAGGATCACGGATTTGCCGTTGATCACACTCTGCGTTCCGCTGATTGTTTGTACAGTGGTGATTCCGCCCAGACGTGTGACTTCTATACAATCATCCTCTGGATTTATGGCATCATATGGATCCATATACGGAGTGGAAATCCCTACCTCGTCGATGTCGTTACCCGCACCAGGATATCCGGTTACTCCTACAGCCGTCATGACCGCTACCAATCCGGGATAGACATATTTTCCAGAGGCGTCGATGACTTGGGTTCCTGAAGGGGCCTGGATGTTTCTTCCCATCTTGCTGATCTTTCCGTTTTCTATCAGGAGGTCGCCGTTTTCTATAGGTGCTCCCTTTACGGGAATTATGGTGCCGTTTTTGATCAAAATCGTTCCGGCAGTTTCGGCCATTCCTGTTGCTGTAAACAGGACAAGGACCAAAAAGAGGGTGTGTGCGATTTTTCTCATTGGCTACCTCCCTTGACTGAATTTTTTTCCTGGGCATAATCGAAAAAGATTTCACCCTCGATGATAGTCATCAAACATTTGGTGGTTGTATCCAGCGGATGCTTGTTAAAGACAGCGATGTCTCCGTCTTTACCGACCTCCAGGCTTCCGATGCGGTCGCCCAGCTCAAGCGACTCTGCTGCGTTCAGAGTGATCATTTTCAGCGCTTCGTTTTCAGGGATACGGGTGTACTTCTGTACCTTTGCCGCCTCCCGGAAAAGGTAGCGGCCGACGACAGGACTGTCTGAGTTGATGACGATTTTGGCGCCGGCATCATACAATATTTGCAGTCCATAGGGACAGCCGTCATAAGCCTCTTCCTTGAAACCCCATGAGTCGATCCAACCTCCATAAAAGACTCCGGCATCAGCTATGATGTCTGCCACTTTGTAGCCGTCAATACAGTGGCTGATTTGCAGGAGATCGATGTCGAATTCCTTGCAGAAATTGATGATCCAAACGATTTCCTCTGCTCGGTAGGCGTGACAGTCGATGCTGAGCTTTTTTTCCAGAACCATCTTCAGGGTTTCCATTTTTAGGTCTTTTTTGGGAGGATTCAGGTCCTTTTTGCCGGTTGCCTTATCCTTTTCGTATTTGTCCCATTTAGCCTTGTATTCCTGTGCTTCGATGAACGCTTTGCGTGCCACATAAGCATTTCCCATCCGGGTAGAAGGAGAACGCTCCTTTCGCCCATAAAGCCGCTTGGGATTTTCGCCCAGTGCCATCTTGAGCTGCTGGCGAACTCCAGGGATGATCAATTCTTCCACTGGCCGGTCATATTTAAGCTTCATGGTTACGTTCACGCCGCCGATGACATTGGCACTTCCGTGCATGGTTTTTACGGTGGTTACCCCGCCGGCCAGGGTTTTCCTGATGGAGTCCGACCCAGGCTCCAGGGCTTCCCACATCCAGATCTGGGGAGTCACCGGGTCTGTGGCTTCGTTTATATCCGTCAGGGCGATGTGCGAATGGCTGTCGATGACACCGGGCATGACAAACTTCCCGATCACATCGATAATCTTGATACCTTTGGGGATTTTGATTTTTTTCCCTACAGCCGTTATCTTGCCCTCCTGAATGAGGACTGTCCCGTTTTCGATGGTGCCGTTAGTGATGGTCAGGATCGTGCCTCCTTTGAGTGCAAGGTCCTGAGTCCATACGCAGGTTACCACGAATAGCAGGGCGGTTAGCATGACGGTGAGTCTTCTTCCCATTTTAACCTCCTACCTGTACTGATCCCATACTGCTATAAAAAAACACTTTTTGCTGGAGCAGCCTCAGGATTTTTGAGATGATATTTAAATCTAAAAAGGGTAAACATAGGGATTTCATTATTGGGATTACTTTGATTTCTACTCAATTTTGTTCAATTTTCACTCTCTGAGCTACTGCATCAACAATAATACATATGACAAAAATATAAAGTCAATAAAAATCCGAGTGAAAGCGTTTTTTATGTAGTTTTTCATGGGCAGGCATTTGTATAATAAACCGTTGATCCCTCTTTATTGCCACATATTCCATTTTTTGCACACTCTTTGAATTTTGGGATTGGAGCATCGTTTTTAAATTATTTATACAATAATTCAAAGTAGAGTTCTGCCGTATCACAAAGTTCAAATTCTTGTTTTTGGAAGAACTTCTTTTCTGACATAAAGGGCTGTTTTTTCTTTCCTGTAACTACAATGATACCAATTTTATTTTATAATCCCATTCCATAAATTTTCCATGATATCTAATTCGTCAGTCTACAGCTTGCTGTATAACAAGTATATTGATAAAATATTACTCCAAATTAAGCATATTTTTAGAGCAATTCATAATAGACGGTTCTATAGGTGTATTTTTTAAAAATACTGCATGCAGTATAGTAATTGTTATGTGTAAATTACATTAAGACTTATATAGAGTTCTATTGTTATGGCTGAATCAACACAAGTTTCAAATATCGTCGGTGCGATAGCTGCTAATTTGATTAACGTTCTTGTGATATCAGTTCTTATTGCACGTCTGAGTAATAGGCCAAAAATCGAGTATTGGTTAGGAATAATTCTTATATTGAGTATTGTTCCACTAGCTTATCTGTTTATTACAGCTTTTGGCTTCAAACGGCATTTTTTGTATTTCATACAGATTGGCCTGATGATAACATATCTTGTTGTCGAGTTAATGTTAGATTATATTTTAAAGGTTGATTTTCGTCAGAATCAAAGGATTGTTATACCATATATTGTGTTGTTCTTTTCTGGTACTGGCGGGATGATTGGAGTGGCAAGCCATGCCGGTAAAATTTGGACTATTGTTACGATCATAAGCTTTCTCATTATGGCTATATTTACTTTTATCCAGCGTTATGTTACTGGGCAGTAAGTTCCGAAATTTACTAAAGCTCATTCTGTTGAACTGTGACGCGGATGTCTAACATTATTTTCCAGTGGATCAGAGCGTACTTTCAATATTTATATTAACCTGATCGAAATTCTAGGGACACTATACTGAATTGGGAAGAAGTTCTGAATACTTCCCAGGAATTATTAATTTGGAATAAAATATATTGTCCCCAGAACTTTATACGCTAGCCCGGCGTACACTCCCATCTCTATTAAGACCGATGCCGAGAAGAAATCGAGATGCTACCCCTTCTCTCTTGAGTTCTTCAGGATAATCCAAGGTCATTTTGCCAAAAGGTTTAAATGCGGATGAATATTTAAAAACGTTAATAAACATCCTCTCTGTATCATATCTAACCTTCCCTCATTTTTAAATCTTGAGGTTCTTGTGTCAATTTACCTCATTCGGTTCTTTGGCGGGGATGTCTAATCCGCCAAATATCCCGTCCTATGTAATACTCGGTATTTCTTTCCCTTTATTTTTACTTTGATATTCCTGAACTTGCCGTCTGATTTGTAATCATGAGGAGTGTAATAAAGAAGATAATAATTCTCTGATGCATCTGAGGCCTTTTTAAAGGCAGTAAATGGATTGCTCGATGTATATGAAATCCCTCCGGTTGTTTTAGCTATTTCATTGAAAGCATTGAAAACTTGAAAAGATGCATCAGCTGTATCCATCCTGTTATCATCCATATATTCAACATCTGCATGTTCTTCTAACTTGTTGGTTAGAAACAGAAAATGAATTGCTATTTTGGAATCAGAAAAAATTTGTTTAATCAGGTCAACATCAAAAGTGCTATCTTTACTGTATTTTTCAATCATTCTTAACTTTCTTGGGAATGGAATTTCCTCCCTCTGATAAAATAAGAACACATGCTTTTGCCCCTCTATATTCTTTAAATATTCAACAAAGGTTTTAAGTTTTTGTTCATCAAAATATTTATAGTTCTTGATCTTATTGTATAAATCAACTTTGTATCTACGTGTAAACAAAGAAGAGTCTGTCATCATGCCGCCTGTTTTTTCCAATGATTTTAGGTCCCTGATGAGACCTTTATATTCCAAATTCCCTTTCAAAATATCTGTTTTCAATATGCTTTTAAATTGGTCACATATTTGACTCTTAGGCATTTGGACCATCATTGCTTTCTTAAGTCTATATGTTTTGATTGGAGTCGTAATTATTAACGTATCTCCTGGCTGATAAACTTTATTAAAGAAGAATTCTATTGAATCATTAATTAAGGGCAACCAGTTGATTACTTCAAAAGCTAAGATAAAATGTCGTGCAATATTTGGCTTAATCAGCACCTGTGTTTCCCTTGGCTTCTCTTCTCTTTCTATCATTGTTTTCTTTACAAGGTAAATGGCATCAATCTTCTGCAATACTCCATCTTCATACACTTCAAAATCATTGATAGTCAGATTGTCAATGAAAGTATTCCCTTTAAAGACTCTGACCGGGACTTCAATATTAATAACAACTGCTTCATGTTGTATTTCTTGAGAAATGGATGTAATACAAATAGCAAGAATCCCCGTTACCAAAAATAACTTTTTCATTATTCCTACATAATATATTTATACTCCAGCCTCTGCTTAATATAAAGCAATTTATATGCCAAATATCCTCTGAGGAATTACATATATACTTTGTAATTAAATGTCTTTCGCAAAGGACAATTGTATTAATTCGAGAACCAAAATCATGTTTTTCTATACAGACCTCCCCTCGTGTGTCAGCTAAGTGTCAAAAATTCTAGGGACACTATACTGAATTGGGAAGAAGTTCTGAATACTTCCCAGGAATTATTAATTGGGAATTAAATATAGTGTCCCCAGAACTTTGTATAGTGTCCCCAGAACTTAGGTTTCGGAAGTGAGCAGGACGGTTTACGCCCTGTTCTTATTTTGAGTCATAATGTTTTTAACGAACGCTCAGGGACAGTTATC
>AWNV01000076.1 GCA_000493965.1 Candidatus Aminicenans sakinawicola JGI OTU-1 | reverse complement strand
GCGGACGCCGCTTGAACGGTACCGCTTATTTTAATAACTACCAGAGACGAAATAGTATATTGATACCTTTAGAAGGAAAGGTTGAGTGGAATCTTCCTCAAGGTAGTTTTGCATATTGGAAAGGAAGCATTGTCGATATCAAATATAAGCAATAAAAAAATTGAATTGTAACCTGAAATTCTAGGGACACTATACTGAATTGGGAAGAAGTTCTGAATACTTCCCAGGAATTATTAATTGGGAATTAAATATAGTGTCCCCAGAACTCTCAATGGTTAGCGATTTTCCTTAATAGCTTGTGCAATATGATCAGCTTTATCTTCTATCAGTTTCCCATAAACAAGTATGTCGAGAATCCGAGATATTTTTTTGTCTTCTTTTGTGCCTCTGGATACATTAAGGCATACTTTTGAAAGAGACTGGGATGCTAAATCCATGTTATTAAGCAAGTCATTCACCATAATAGTTTTTTGGCCACCAGGAATATCTAATCGTTGGTTGACGGACATGCGAAGTGCAAGCAGTCTTCGCTCTCTAACATGCTTCTCTTTTCTCATTTCCTTATAAGTCCAATAATAATTTGGCGGTTATGTATAATTTTTATATCGCTCATTTAGAATAGATTCAAGCCAGCTAGCGACATTTTCACCAAGCAGAATAACGAGACGCAAAAAAGAGTGAACATATGGATTCTTCATGCTTTTGATAAATTCAAGAATCAAAGAAGCACAGATAGTTGCATCTAAGTTCAAAAACCAGTAAAGCCCAGGAGCATAATATTTGCTAAGAGCAGTTTTGGCTAAAAGTAACTGAACTTCTTCATTTTGATCGACATGTTCTCGTTCAGCGTATATCCGGTAATAAGCCTCCTCATCTAAGTGAAATTGATCACTATCGGGAGACATAAGCCTATTTGCCGAAATTAGATTATTAATATCCTCAAAGAGATTTTCTGACAATTCCTCATGCATTAGTACACCAGACGACTCAGACTTATCTCTTGTAATTACAATTTTAGATTTATGAGATTCGTCTGCATCCACGATATTGATATTTTTGCGAATTACAATTGATCGGCTGCCTTCCTCTGGCTTTTTAGTGGTTGCAACGATTATATCAGCATTCTTTATCCGGTTAACGTTTACTAAACTTATGCTGAAATCAGAAATTATCGATTCCTCAATGCCTGCACCATGCAATTTTTCCGAAACTTGCAGGATTTTGTCAATAAAGGAGCGTATCAACGAAGAGTGTTGTTCCGCAACAGAATGTTTGCTCAGATAATCAACAGGAGTATAAGGCGGTTTAAAACCAATTGGGAGCAAATACAGATTTGAATTATCAGTGATATCTATTTTGAAAAAATGATTTAAAAATTGCGTAAAGAAAATCAAGCTTTTTTTTACAAGCATAAATACAATAGGATCAATTATCCCTGTGCAGAAGTGGGCAATTTTGTTGCGGTACTCGTAGAGCAACTCAATGTTTTCTTTTACGGGAAGATAATCTTTTCCCATGTTGCTGAAAACGCAAGCAACACAATCTGGAAAAGGTTTTGTTGTGCCATCATTATTGAATAGTTTTACATTTTTTAAATTCTTATAGATATATGCCTTCAGTAACAACTCCCATGCATTGATGAGCAAAAGTACAACAATTTCATACCGATACGATATTTGTGGCTTATTATGAATTTCAATAGCCGCCATCATTGCTGATTTGCTACTTTTCACTAAGCTCAATGCAATTGGTGATCGTCTTTTCATAGATTGGTTAAAATTGCGTTTTAGATACCGTTAACTATTAATATATAGTATGCTGTATTTGACGCGAATTTCGCTTCATTGAAGTAATATATTAAGTAATCCCATCAAATATCCCTACAAAATTACAACCTAATCTTACAATTTTCCATATTGGATTACAAGCTGTATGTTTTAGGAAATTCTAGGGACATTATACTGAATTGGGAAGAAGTTTTGAATACTTCCTAGGGGTTCTTAATTTGGAGTTAAGTATAGTGTCTCCAGAACTAAAACTCTCAATTCAATCAAGTCTTTAGGTAATAAAGGACTTATGATTTTTTATTTGATCTTAAATATTTCTTGAATTATTGCAATAAGTGTTGATAGTATATGTTTAAGCGGCAATATTTTCTGCAGAACACTGACGGTAAAAAGATGATGGTCAGGACAAAACTGTTTATATTCAATAAGTTATTCCCTGTATTGATAAATCAAGATAACTCAATAGGAAGCGATAAATGCTGTATTTGTACAGGTAAAACGGTTGTATAATAGCTGTATAATATATGTTGGGCCTATAAAGAAATGAGTGCAATAGAATTAATCTCACGGGTTCGATCAGGTGTGGCTGAAATAGCCCTTGAGCGAGATCGCAAGGCTTTGGGGAACGGATCAGCATTTTTAGTTGAAGGAGGGCTCATCACAAATAATCATGTAATTCGTCCTCCTGGGCAAGTTGATGCTATCTGTATCCGATTCGAAGATTCAGATCAGCCGATCCGTCTATTACCGGAAGATTTTTACAATATTATAACGGCCGAATCCCCGGAATCCGAATTGGATTATGCTTATGTTAAACTTGAAGAACCAGAGTTCGAAGGAAGATATCGATTCAATCTTGGAGATGTCGCCGAAATCCAAGTAGGACAAAATATTTTGTTTTTGGGTTTCCCTTTCGGCATGCCGCAGTTGACAGCTCACATGGGATATACCTCGAGCATTCACGGGCAACAGAGCAGAAAAATTATTCAGATTGATGGTAGCGTTAATGGAGGGAATTCCGGCGGACCATTACTGTCTATAGAGTCAGGTAATGTAGTGGGAATAATAACGAGAGCTGTAACAGGAATAATTGAACAGGAATTCAACAACTTGATTTCTGCATTACAAAACAACCAAAGAGTTCTTTCCAAATCTAAATCAATTATGAGCGTTGGAGGAGTTGACCCTATACAAGGAATCAAAGCTTCTCAGGCAGCAATGGAACAGATAGCACGTAATTTAAAGCGATCAGCGAATGTAGGTATTGGATATGCTTTTTCTATCAGCCCAATTCGCAGGCATTTACATAATTTGGCCTAACAAGCGGCTGCACATCGGACGCACTCTGTTGCGCGCCGGCGAGTCATAGCGTTAGGTTTTTTTGCTGCATGCAGCAAAAAAAATCTAACGGTCGGAGATAAGCTGCAAAAAAGCCAATTCAAACGTCAATTTATCCACATAACACCCCAGCGTTTTTGTCAGCTTGATGCAATGCTTGTGCTCTCTTTGCCTAATTTATATATTTCAACTTGAATGCTCACGTAGCATAGCCCATACCTTAAGATTATGCTTAGGAACTCTTCCCTCATTTACCACTTTAAATCCAGATTTTTCATAAAATTGTAAATTTAGCTCATTGTGTGTTTCAAGATAGCATGGTACTTGAGTATTATTTGCAATACTGAGAATCGGTTGCATTAGCTTGCCACCTGTACCTTTATCTTGACATGTTGGTTTTACTCCAATTGCCCATAAATACCAATGAGGATATGATGCATATTTTTCATGAATTTTATCAGTATAAGACATAATATCGTCAAATCGTTTATATGCGGTAATGCCAAATTTAAAAACGATAGCATGTAAACCTGTACGAAAAATTCTCATTAAAGTAAGTTTAGTTTGACCTGGAGGCAACCAACAAATACATCCATCCATTGATGTTGTTATATAAGCTTTCCCATAAAGCAAAGAATAATAGACTACTTTTCTCATTAACCATAATAGTTCTTTTTCACGCTTTGTGTCATTTCGAATAACATACATATACATCGGATCAGTCTGAAAAGCTTTCGCGAGTATGGAAGCAGCTTCTTCTTTATAGTACTTATCTAAATGTACAACAAAATCTACATTTGACATATTTGAGCCTTAATAAGATATTTGAATAATAATTAATATAAGCATAACGCCGAATCGATTAGCTGTCAAACTCAGACTAACTGCGTGTTTACCACTCAATATTCCAAAGCCAATGCGCTGTTTGCGGTTGGCTGCAAATGCAATGTTATACTACTATTATATTCAGATTGCATTATCTTTATTCAATATAAATTGAACCGATAAATTAAAAACAGTTTCTAAAGCTTCAACCTCTATATTTTCAACAATATCATTGGAAGTATGATAATAAATATCTTTCCTTATCAAATCAGTTGAGATACCAATCAATGATAATGTTTCTATACCTACTCTTGCAAATTGGCCAGCATCAGTACCCCCGCCACCAAATGGAATATTTTTGATTTTAATCGTGTGTCCCAATTTCTTAGAAAGTGATCTGGCCTCTTCCAATAGAGAACCTGACAATTTGATAGTCCCGTTTCTCTCTGATTTCAATAGAGCAAGGTCTTCTTTTTTATATATGCTATCAAAATTAAAAATGTATGTTTTTACCTGTTCGATTTCTTTTTTAAAGTGGTTTACAAATGCCCGGGATCCTTTTTGACCGATTTCTTCGCCATCAGTGCTTAATAGGATCAATCTTGTATTTTTTAACGTCCCATGCGTGTGTTGAATATATTTTGCAATTTTAGCACACATAATACTTGAAATTAGATTATCTCCAGCGCCGGGGGTTCCTTCTTTATTGTGATATTTTAATAATGGCAGAATGAATAGAAATCCAAGACAAATGATATAAGATGAAATTTTATGGAATTGAGGAGATTGTATTTCTGCAATTTTATGAGCCGAAGTGATCACTGAGGTGATGTTGGCATAACAGAAAAATAGCATTGGAGTGATTAAACGAAAAGAATAGAGACTTTGGTTTTTTTCCAAAAAATTACATATGTGTGTACTGTCATGATGCCCGCAAATGATAATCTGCTGCCTGACCCTATTTTGAGGCTCTAAAACACCAATAACATTATACCCCGGAGCTTTTTTGAAAAATCTATCAAAAAAAGTTCCGAGAAACACAAATTGATGGATAAAATAAAATAATCCGATAGAATATACAAATGATGCCAAATGAATGTAGATACCCTGGAAAAAATAAAAAATTGAAGCTAATAAAAATGTAATAACGATAATGTTCGTGATATTATAAAATGAGCCAGGATATTGATCGTATTGATGCAAATACGCATAGTCGCAAACTTTTTTAAACTCTTCTTTTAGGTAGCTCGCTGCCTTGATACAGGCATCAGATCCTGGTATTCGAGGACCCAATTGATCAATAATTGAACCTGTCAAGTTTATTATCTCGGCAACGTATTTTTTAATATTGGAATTTTTATCCATTTTCTTAAATCTATTTTACTTGTATAACATATATTGTACAGCCGTCTTGCCTGTGCAAATACGCCATTTATCGCTTCCTATTGCGTTATCCTGATTGAGCGAAACAGGGAAAAACGTATTGAATATAAACACTATTATTCTGACCATCATCTTTTTACCGCCAGTGTTCTACAGAAAATATTCCTGTCTAAGCCGATACTATCAAAGCTTATTGCAATAATTCAAGAAATATTTGAGAGGGATCTTCTAATTCAGTCTATGGGCAAGAATCAATACTCCTCAAGCTCCTCGATTCAAGACATATGTATATATCATTGTTGTTCTAACATCCTTATGTCCCAAGAGTTTCTGAATAGTTCTGATATCATATCCATTTTCGAAAAGATGCATGATATCTAATTCGTCAGATATACAGCTTGCTGTATAACAAGGATATTGATAAAATATTACTGAAAATTAAGCATATTTTTAGCGGAATTCATAATATGTAGACTGTTCTGCAGGTGTATTTTTCTCAAAATACAGCATGCAGTATACTAATTGTTAGATGGAGTAAGAAATGAAACTGACACTCAACGGATGGCAAAGGTTGTGGGTAGTGTTGTCGTTTCTACTGCTCATCGTCACTGTTGGCGTTGTTTGGGCTTTTTTGCCGTCAGTAGATACTGACATTCTTGTTGATCTCAAGTCACCGGACAGTCAATACCTAAGGACAATGCCAGAAGGCTTTCGTTTGGACAAACAACCAGAGCCGGGTCAGCCCTGTTACGCTTTGGCGATGCTCAAACACCAGACGACAGCAAGAATCATTTCGATCGAAGACTACCGAGCATTCATTCGGAGCCAGCAAATCCTGACGCTTTTGTCTGGCCTTGGACTTTGGCTCTTTGCTGTCGTGGTGCTGTATGCATCCGGCTGGTCAATCGGGTGGGTGCGTGCAGGTTTTCGATCGAAAGAGACTATCGAACAAACGGATCGACAGGTATTTTCAAAATCCGCGCCGAGCGCGTCTTCTGAAAAACCGTCATCCTAGTCCTTAGCTTGGAGGAAAAATATGTCGGAATCTGATATTGTCGTTAAGTCACCTGAAACAGATATAGTTCCATTAATAGAAAGAGCGATTTCTCTGGTAAGAGAAGACATGCGGGATAGCTCCTATATAAAGGAGGCACTCCGAGTCTTACCCGTACAGGGATATAGAAGTGCAATTGGTGCTTTTTGGAATGCAGTTGTGGATGACCTTCGAAACAAAATTCTTTTCCGTAGTATTGCCTTATTCAACAAGGAGATAAATGTAGGAAAGGAAATTAAGACATACGAGGATTTTCAACAATTTGTCAATGACGAGCAACTCATTGAAGGGGCGTATAAGATTGGCGTAATTGGATGGGAAGCATGTAAAATTCTCAGGCATTCTAAGGAAGCAAGAAATATATTTTATGGACACCCAGCTAGTGTTGCGTCTCGGAAATAACTTGACATAGTCTTTTAATTTTGTCGAGGATGGAATCGGCCATGGCGGTCCATTCGAAAGGCTTAGTATGGTAATTGTAATGCTGAACGAATTGATCGATCTTGGCAACCAGTTCTTTCACGCTTCGGAATGTCCCCCGGCGTATGGCTTGCTGGGTTATCCGGTTGAACCAGATCTCGACCTGATTCAACCAAGAAG
>AWNV01000075.1 GCA_000493965.1 Candidatus Aminicenans sakinawicola JGI OTU-1 | reverse complement strand
AAAAGACTGCTTGGCCTAGTCAGCATGTTCCTGTCGCTTGGCATTCTTCTCACCTTTTATTACAGTGGTTTTAGTGAATGGCTGGCAAATTTTTCTCTCGGTCACTCTATTATCTGGACTTTTCTCATCTACGTTGTAACTTTCCACCTTGTCTTTGCGCTCCTCAGCTTCCCGCTTCATTTTTATAGCGACTACCTTCATGAACATAAATGGAAATTTTCCAATCAGACAGTGAAAAGCTGGCTCTGGGAAAGCGTAAAATCATTTCTGGTCAGCCTGGTGATAGCATTTATTCTTTTAGGACTTCTCTTCTGGATTATGGCTTCCTACCCCCGGCTATGGTGGTTAATTGCTGGTCTGGCCATGGGAGTTATCAGTGTCATCTTCGCCACTCTCATACCTGTGGTTATCCTCCCCCTCTTTAATAAATATACTCCCATTGAAAACCCAGAACTTACCTCAGCTCTGGAAGTGATTCTCTCTGGTGGCGGGTTAAAAAGCAGCGGCTTTTTCAAGGAGGATATGAGCAAACAGACCAAGAAGGAAAATGCCTTTCTGGCAGGTCTTGGGAAAACCCGAAGGGTGGTACTCGGTGATAACCTGATGGATAATATGTCCATACCTGAAATTGAGTCAATTATTGCCCATGAGGTAGGTCATTATAAGTTTAAGCATATCTGGAAGGGTATGGCTATTGGTCTCCCCCAGCAACTGCTCGTTTTCTTTCTGCTCGATCTTATCATGAGGACTCTTTTCCCTGAATTTCTTTCTTCAACTCGTGTCAATCTGACCCTCCTGCCCATGATGGCTATTCTGGTTGGCGTTCTCTCCGGTCTTCTCTTCACTATTATGAGTAACGCCATCTCTCGTCATTTTGAAGCTCAATCTGACCGCTATGCTTTGGAAAACATTAATAATCCCAATTCCTTTCTTACTGCTCTGGCTGGTCTGGCTGACCGCAATCTGGCCAATGCCTATCCCTCTTGGTGGGTAAAACTTCTCTATTATTCCCATCCACCTATCGGTGAGCGCCTTCAGATGGCAGAAAATTTCCAACGGAAAGTTGCGAGAGAATGAGTGGATATTTGGAAACATCAATGATCAAAGCTCTCATTTTTGATATGGATGGTTTGATGATTGACAGTGAAAGACTCTATTTTCAAACCGAGAAAGAAATTGCGGCTCAGTTTGGGAAAAAAACTAAGGAAGAAACCTTCGGGAAAATGATGGGTAGAAATCCTTTAGAAAGTATGAATATTTTCAAAGAAGATTTAGATATTCCTCTCCCAGCCGAAGAATTACTGGAAATGAGAACGACCATTATGCGAGAGAAACTGAAAACAGACCTTGTGACTATGCCAGGATTAATGAAAATAATTGATAGTTTCTCTAACAAATTAAAAATGGCCATTACTACCGGTGCTCAAAAGGAATTTCTTGATATAGTGGTTGATATATTGGGGCTCAGAGATAAGTTCCAGGTGTTACAGCCTTCCGATGAGATTGTAAAAGGCAAACCTCATCCAGAAATATATTTAGTCACTTGTACCAAGCTCCAGCTGAAGCCCGGGGAATGTGTAGTCCTGGAAGATTCGTTTAATGGAGTCCTGGCAGCTAAAAAGGCCGGCTGCTACGTGATTGCTGTGCCGTCAGAATATACTAAAGAGCATGATTTTACTCCCGCTGACTTTATTGCCAAAAATCTCTTTGTAGCAGAGAAGCATATTAATGATTTATTAGGTACACCATAGGGAAAAAATCCGGCCCGGTCGACAAATAAAAAGTGACCGGTTGATTCCAAGCAAGCTATTAAATCCTTCTATTATGCAGAACAATGTAATAAGATTAGATTGTAAATCATCAGGAGAACAAAATAATGAGTAACTACTGGCTATTCCAACAAATGGTTTATCTGAGCCTAGTCGTCTTACTCCTGGGTGGATGCGCTATTCCATTATTGGCTAGAACAACTCAAGCTGAAGAACAAATAAAACAGGACCCTATGAAAATAGTCTATCACCCCATTGGTATATTCCATACTGAATTAACGCCTCAAACGGGAGCTCCCAGGCAGGGAATCCTTCAGCCCGAAAACAAAGGTACTATTGAAGTGTATCCAGAATATCAGGAGGCATTGCGGGATCTTGAAAAATTTGAATACATCATCGTAATCTATCATATGCATCTTTCTAAAGGCTGGCATACCCCAGTTCGGCCACCAAACAGTTCACATGCTTTTGGATTGTTTGCCACAAGATCTCCAAATCGTCCTAACTCTATCGGTCTTAGTGTAATAAAGCTTGAAAAGGTTGAAGGTAATATCCTTCATGTAAGAGGCATTGACGTATTTAATAAAACACCCGTTCTGGATATCAAACCCTGGCTTCCTTCTATTGATTGCCCTGGTGGGAAAATGAATCTGGATATTGAGGAAAAACTTGGGTTGAAAAAAAAGAGAAAATAAATAGGGACACATCCTATTTTTAATGCTTTATGCTTTATGCTTCATGGTCGAACCACGGCATTTTACTTACAATAAATTATCCTGGATATAAATCAAGGGACACATTACCGCTTTCAGAAAATCAGCACATGTCCCTGATTTTCATACTGCGAATGACAACTTTAAACGAGATTCTTGAGGGGCGGGGGAAATCATCTTCTCCACTGATTTGATATACGTTAGAACACTGCAGAGAAGAAAAGTCTGAATAACCTATAGGTAAATTCCTTGGAGTTGTATTTTTATTTTTGAAGTGGCTGTTGTCTCGAAGGCTTAACTTCTATATTTACCATTCTTATTAGAACTGCTCCCTCTGAATTCTCAAAATATTAAACATTTGTTCACTGCCTTTCAAAATAATAGACGGAGCCCTTTTTTGGATTTTCTCACTATTGAGAAGGGGAATTAAAATACATTAAGGGTAAATGAGATTGCTTCTTCGCTTCGCTCATTGCAATGACAAGCGCAGGATGAAAGCATCGCAATGACAGAGGGACCAGTTATCCTTTTTTATCAAAATAGGACTTCAAAAACAATCCCGTGTTTTTTCAATTCTTGAACGAGGCGGTCCCTATATTCCCTGAAAAAAGTGTCTTTGAGAGCCTTTTCCCATCCAAGGTGTCGATAGAAACCTCGTATGGAACTGGAGTAGTTCATACGGTCTATATACACGTAGTCAACTTTTCCGGCCAGATGCTTAACAAGCTGTTCCGGATTCCCAGGCAAAATAGGGCCGATAAAAGCAAATGTCCGGATGCCCTCGTCATGGATGGTTTCCAATGCTTTGATTCTTTCCTTTACAGGTGATGCCTTCGGTTCGAAGAGCTTGGCCACCTTCTCATCATCCGTGGCGATGGTAAAGCCTACATCGATTGTCTCAAACTGCTTGAAGAGATCAAGGTCCCGGAGGGCAAGATTTGATTTTGTCTGGATGTTTATGGGAAACTGCTTTTTCAGAAGCTCTTCCAGACACCCTCTAGTCAACCTGAATTTAGCCTCGAGCGGTTGGTAAGGGTCACAAACCGAAGAAATCCAGACCGTCCCCTTTTTGGCCCGCTCCAGCTGCCGCTTGAGAAGATCCACGGCGTTTACTTTCACATCCACAAATTCCCCCCATGGTTCTTTGTGTCCAGAGTAGCGGGGCATGAAAAGACGGGCATAACAGTATCGGCAGCTCGTTTGACATCCTGTGTAGGGATTGAGGCAGTAATCGAATATCTTGGATTTGTTCAGGATGCTTTTGGCTTTGATTTTGCAGATGATCATCAGGGCTTTTTTGTCCTTTTGGGCCTGGCCGCATGAAGTGTTTGAATCTTCAGGAGTTAAACTTAAAAACGGCCTCAAAATCGACCTTAAAACAATGGTTTTGGCGGCAAAAAAGTATGGATTACCGTGATGAACCAAAAGAATAAAATATTTATTGCTGAAAAATTTAACAATTGACTAATAATTAGAATTTTGGCTTTAAGCCAGCCTGTTTGCATAATTCGTTGGCTGTTATTCTATCAAGAACGTGGTGCCTTTTGACTGGGATTGTCTTTTTATCATTTGAATATATAGAATGATTTTTCCCCTCACGCAATAAATAAAAACCATTCTTTTCTAAATACTTGATCAAGTCACGCCGCTTTACCGACATACTAAATTTCAACCGGAATCTGTTCCAGCAAGGCACCTCCTAATGGAATCTCTTTTTTCTGTTCCCGATAAGCAAGAATCATTTCATGCAGGGCATCTTGAAGCATTTTCCTGCATTCTTCTAAGGTTTTACCTTCTGTGACTACTTCTGGCCATTCTACTAATTGTCCCATATAACCTAATTCTATTTTTGTATATTTGGCAGTATATGTACGAAACATGCGATTACCTCCTCATGGATCATTCAGAAAAATATTATATCATAGTTTAAATTTCTGTTCCGTCAGCTCTGAATATGGTATTTTGAGGGATGTTTTTCACACTGCTAAATTACCCTGGAAGAAGAATATCAGGTAAGAATAAGATAGTCAAATTGCGGAATTGAAATAAGGGACGGGCCGAATCCCTTTAGCCATTCTTTCGTCCTTTGGGGTCGTACTTCCCTTTGGGTTCGGGCTTGTTTCGGATCACGATTTGGATTATATTCTATTGACATGAGCAAAAAACCAGGAAGAAACGATCCTTGTCCCTGTGGTAGCGGGAAGAAGTACAAAGAGTGCTGCGGCCTCAGCCAGACGCAGGGTGGATTTGTTCAAACTCCGGAACTCTGGTTTCCTCCTTCTGAGCAAACGGGCACTCTCTGGGACGATTATATGGAAGTTATCCCGATCGTCGCGATGTATGGAAAGAAAATCATGGATTTTGACGAAGACGGTCCGGAGTTCAAAAGAGCCGTCTCGGATTTCGAGAAGCGGTTCCGCCCAGGAGAAAAAGACGGGATCACAGACAGCTTTTTCATGAGCTGGATGCACTTCGATCTCCGGTTCGGAAAAAGCCTCGAAACAGTGGCCGAAAGGCTACTCTCCGACCCCATGATCTCGGACCTCATGGAACCAGGCCCCACCTACATTCGGCAGCTCAGCGAAAGCTACCTTACGTTCTTCGAAATTATCGCTTCCACATCCAGGCCGGATGCCATCACTTTAAGGGAACTGGGGACCGGGAAGCACTTTACAGTCTTCCATGTTCGGGAGCTTTTCGAAATCGATCCGGAGCCAGGGGAAATCTGGTTTGCGCGTAGAGTCGGCCCCCCGGAACGATCAATCTTCTATACTACTCCCTATATCTACGAACCGGAAACATGTGCACAATTCAAGCGGGTTGTCCTTACTCAGGAAAAAGACTTCAAGCAAGGCCCCAGGGCATCGCTTTTTCCCACCGAACGACATTTCGCCGAGTCACAGAAAGAGACCGCGCTTTTCTGGGCCTGGTATATCCTCCAAGGGAAAATGACCGACCTTTCGCAAATTCCTTATCACGCCCTTGTCACCACAGACGGCGAGGAGTTTGTGTTAGCGGAAATTCATTTCCGCATCAAGGACGAGGCTGCCCTACGGAAGCGACTTTCCGCACTCCGAAGCTACCAATACGATAAGAAGGATGACTCATGGAGCTTGTTGAAAGCCAAAAGCCGGAAATATCCAGACGCATCCAGGACTGTCCTTGGGCACTTCTACATTCAAGGCGACCGCCTCATCGCAGAAACATATTCACAGGAGAGAGCTGTCCGGCTGCGTTCCAAGATCAAAGGACATCTCCGCAGTCTCATCGCTTATGAAAAAACGCTCTATCGTGATCCGTACGACATGCCGGAGCTATCCCCGGAAGAAATCGAAGTCAAGAAAAAAGCGTCCAAGGAGCTGAATTCCAGACCTGAAATCCAGGAGGCCATAAAGAAACATCTGGAACACCATTACTTCAATGAGTGGCCAAAGACAAAACTCCCTGCCCTCGGAGGTCTATCGCCTCTTCAGGCGGTCAGGAGTAAGAAAGAGCGCGCTAAGCTTGAAGCCCTTATCGACGATATCGATCGATTGCAGAACGCGCCAACTTCGGAGATGCCAAAAATCGATATCGACAAGCTGCGCCGGCTGCTCGGCCTCCCAGCAAAAGCGAACTAGCAGTTCACTGAATACATTTCTTTGCCGATTAAATCTACCCATCTGGGAAAAATATCTAATTTTGTTTTTAATTTTGGGGTCGGGCCGCACGATCTGCTTGAATCTTCAGGAGTAAAACTAAAAAACGGCCTCAAAATCGGCCTTAAATCAATGCTTTTGGTAGCAAGATCATCGAAATAATGGATACCTGGTGGCAAAAATGTACGTTTATGCAGATCATCCGATATTATTTTTGTAGCTTTTCTTAAAGTGCCTTTTTGGGGTCCAAAAAGGTGCTTTTAAGGCAATATATAACCCCTTATTATGTGCTATCTTTCCTGATATCTATAAGTTAGACTGGTCTGACCCACTTTTCCCTTTTTAATATCCCTCTACTAAGATACCCCAGATTTTTAGAGGGAAATGCTTACTGATCCTGGTAAAATCTGTATCATTGTGTAGCAAGAACAGGTCATTTTCAATAGCTACCCTGGCAATAAGGCAGTCTATTGTACTTTTTACTGTTATGCCTTTATGCCGCAATTTCAAATACATTTTTACTGCTTCTGCATATGATTCCCGGCCATTTTTCAACTCATAGAATATTTGAGTATCCAGGTATTTTTTTAAGACTTTATAATCCTTTTCAGTCTTACTACCCTGGAGAACTTCTAGATAAATGTGACTATTAATCCCAAATGGAATCCCTTTTTCCTGAATAAAATGAAATTTTTCAATCTCTTTATTTCTATTACCCTTAAAATAATCGATCAATATCGATGTGTCTACCAAGATCATCATGTCCTCAGCTTCTTATAATCATAATCATCAGCAAATTTAATATGCCCTTTGATCTCTCTTAAATCCTTTCTCTTTCTATTCTTAACGAATTCTTCCAGTGCCTTATGAATTAACTCTTTTTTCGTTTTTATCTTTGATATTTTTAATGCTTCTTCAATCAAATAATCATCAATAACAACATTTGTGCGCATCTTAATACACCTCCTTATACATATTATTATATGTTTATTGATGTCTGTCAACAAAAAGTAAGCAAAAATATAGAAATTTTTCAATCGCCTTTCCTCTAAGCCGCTAAATTCGCCTATATGTTTTTTTTTAAAAATAAATCAACAACCCCACATCCCATGTCAAGAAATAGTCCCTTACCAAATAATCCCATTCAGTCGTATTATAAGAAAGTCCCAAAGCCCCGTTTAATCCTAAAGCTCCCATTTTTATTTCCATCCCTGCAAGCAGAGAAGGGCCCATCAAAGTCTTTTGTATATTTTCATAGATATAATTGTAATACCATATTCCGGTAACGATACGGACAGCTTCAATGCTAATTCCTCCATATTGAAGGTCCAGATAGGGACGAATCCGATTGTTCCCAAAAGGGAGATAATACTTTATTCCAGCGCTATAAAGGACACTATTTTTCACCCAATCGTATTCCGAATAGAAATAGGAAGTCGGATAATATCCCGTCCCTATATGGAAAGAAAAACCAGCGCGAGTATTCAACTGAATAAATCCGCCTATACCACTTCCTAGAGAAGGCCCATAACCGAGACTCATAGTCAGCAACGGACTTTTGGGGGGTTGTTTTGGCTCTGCGATCGTGATCGTAGGCGGCCTTTCTGTTAGTACTTGTTGCTCTTTGGTCTTTTTCTGAGAAGGTACAGATTTTTTTGGCATCTCTTGCTTTTTTGCTTTTGGCTTAGGGGGAACTACCTGGGCCTTTTCCTCTTTTTTTATTTCTGCCTTTTGCTTTTTGATTTCTGACCGAACGATAATCTTTTCAGGAAGTATAACGACTGATTCTGTTTTTTCTTCTTTTTTTACAGGTTCTTTTCTTTCCTTGATTTTTTCAACAGCAGGTTCAATCTTGGGTAGAAGTGCAAAAGCTCGCGGTTTTTTTTCTTTCTCTTTGACCTCACGAAGAACAAAAGCTCTATGCGGAGGTACCGATACTATTACAGCCTTTTTCTTTTTAGGCGTAATCTTAACATCGGGCTTTAAATCTTTTTTGACTTGCTCCACTTTTTCTCTGCTTATCTGTGTTTCTTTCTTTTTGACTTCCTGCCTTTTCTCTTTTTTCTCCTTGGCAGCAGCCTCTGGCCTTTCAGAAATTCTTTCAACCAAAGAAGCCTGAATAAAGCCTGACACATTGGAGTTCCATCTTTGGGAACGATAAAACACATAAAACCAAGTTTGCTTGTTTGGTCCTGTGGTAAATAAAGCAAGAACAGTTCCTTTTTTTACAGTTTCGATTTTAGAACTATATATACTGGCTTCAGCATAAATAGGGGCATTTTCAGCAATGACTCTCACTTTATTCTCTTTGGATAAAAGACTTGGAACGAGGAACAAAAATGTCAGGGCAAACAGACCTGTTATTTTTCTTGCCAATTCACTCCCTCTCATTTTGTATTTTACAACGGAAGTGGCGAGTAATCAAAACAAATTACAAAAGGACAGGAGTGCCTTTTCCGGCAAGCGGAGCTGGCCAAATTGAAGAGGATCCGTTCACTACTCCGGTTCGCATCGACATGCCAGCCTTACTTGAAACCTGTTCAGGGAAAAGCAGCTGTAAGCTCTAATTTGATTGTAAAAACTATTTCAACCTAAATGAAGCGCCTATAACAGCTCCCACTCCTCCCCAGTCGCCGATGAAGTCTACATATAAGCGGGTAAATGCAGCTATCTTTGGGGTGAAATAATAGCGGGCTCCGGCAAAAGGTTCTAAATAAACTCCTGAAGAGCCTGCTCCCCCGGAAAGGCCCTGTCCATATCCACTCTTCCAGGAAAAGGAATAAATTGAAACCCCCAATCCTGCACCTACAAAAAAGTCTAACTTATCGACTTTAAGTTTAGTGAAATGATATGCTGCATCAGCAGCTATACTTATCAGTGAATTAGACCATAATTCATTGCTCCACAACCAGGCCATAGCAGTTCCTCCTATCCCGATGTTATCCGTAATTCCATACTCGAAATTTGCTCCAAAGGGAATGGTATAACTATTGAGCCCAATGATTGGAGAAATGATTTGGGTGCCTTTATAAAATTCTATATCTTTAGAAAAAACAAAGGTCGTAGAAATCAATAAAAAAAGAATACTTGCATAGATAGTTTTTTTCATTACATCTCCTTCCAAAAGATTTTTGAACTTTTATTTATAATACAAACATAATACAACACACAAAAATATCGTGTCAACAAGACTTCAATACGTGTAAGTATCTCCAGACGGTGGAATTCTGTGGTGGTGGAATTTTGGGGTCGGACCGAACGAAGTGTTTGAATTTTCAGGAGTTAAACTGAAAAACGGCCTCAAAATCAGCCTTAAAATAATGGTTTTGGTGGGGGAAATCGCCTTTTAAACAGAGATGTGTGTGCGACAGATTGAGAAAAACAACACCCATTCTTCGTCTATAATATGAGTTGAAAATTATATTCAATGCATTACTTTTTAAGTCCAAACAAAAATATGCTTGACGTATTACGTTTAGCGTAATATCATACATTATATGCTATATGATCAAATCATTTGCCTGCCGAGATACTGAAAAGCTATTCAAGGATGAACAAGTTCGTCGTTTTCAGTCGTTTGAGCGGCAGGCGAGAAAAAGGCTTATGATTCTTCATGCTGCTCCAAGTCTCAAAGCGTTAATGCTTAATCCGGGTAATAAATTTCATGCTTTAAAGGGAGATCGAAAAAGACAATACGCCATTAGCATAAACAATCAGTGGAGAGTTTGTTTTGAGTGGCATGAAGGCAATGCATACAATGTGCAAATAACCGATTATCACTGAGGTGCTATGATGAGTACGAAAAAACTACTTNATCCTATTAGGCCAGGTGAAATCCTGCGTGAGGATTTTATGGAGCCCTTAAGCATCAGTATAAATCAGCTTTCAAGAGATCTTGCTGTTCCTCCGAACAGAATAAGTGAGATTGTGAATGGCAAACGAGCCATAACAGCTGATACCGCTTTAAGATTACAGCGATATTTTAAGGTTGAAGCGCAATTTTGGCTTAATTTGCAGTCTGAATATGACTTAAGAATCATGAAACGAAAAATCTGGAATGACATTCAACGACGAATTATTCCCTTACAAAATCCTTGATAAGAGCTTATTCATGAGACTACCGTATAACCCTCCGCTTATTGATTTGGGACCTGACCAAGTTTGGGTTTCGGGGATAGACTCATCGCAATAATGGATACCTGGTGGCGAAAATGTACGTTTAAGCAGATCAGATGTTATTTTTGTAGTTTTCGTCTTAAAGTGCTTTTATGGGGCCCAAAAAGGAGCTTTTAAGGCAAAATATCAGCCCTTATTATGGGGTATCTTTCATGATATCTATAAGTTAGCATGGCCCGACCCCCTTTTGAAAATAACATATATCACCTCCAAATTCATCTCTATAGGTGATTGAATAAATTTGAAAGTTATTATAATATAATGAATAAATAAATAAATAGAAAATTATCTTGAAATGTTTTGTGTGACTATGAGCTCTAAAATAAACCCCAGAACTTTATCATTCAAGATAATTGTCCTATTTATACTAATATGGCTGAATCTCTCGGCAATCGTGTTTGGCAAATGGAATGATATTAAATTTAATAATATTTCAATTGAACAGGGACTCTCTCAAAATACGGTAAGTTGTATTCTCCAGGATCATAAGGGATTTATGTGGTTTGGCACAGAAGATGGATTAAATAAGTTTGACGGATATAGCTTCATTATCTATAAGAACGACAGGCCTGATTCAACCTCGCTCTCTGATAGCTATATATTGTCAATCTATGAAGATAGATCAGGTGTACTTTGGATTGGAACTTACAACGGAGGGATCAATAAATTTGATCGAGAAAAGGAACAATTTACACATTACAAACACGATCCTAATAATCATAATAGTCTAAGTCATAATTCTGTCAACTCAATCTGTGAAGATGAAACAGGAGCACTTTGGATTGGAACTGATGAAGGATTGAATAAATTTGATCGAGAAAGGGAACAATTTACACATTACAGACATAATCCTCATAATTCTAACAGCTTAAGTAATGATTTTGTAAGGTCAATCTTTGAAGACAGAGCTGGTATGCTTTGGATTGGAACTGATGAAGGATTAAATAAATTTGATCGAGAAAGAGAACAATTTACACATTACAGACATAACCCTCATAATTCCAACACCTTGAGCAATGATAATGTCAGATCAATTTATGAAGACAAGAATGGTATGCTCTGGATTGGAACTGACGAAGGAGTAGATAAATTTAATAGAGAGAATGAGCAATTTACGCATTACAGAAACAATCCTAGTAATTCTAATAGTTTAAGTAACAATTTTGTAAACTCAATTTATGAAGACAGAGCAGGAATTCTCTGGCTTGGAACTTACGGCGGGGGGCTCAATAGATTTGACAAAGAAAATGGGCACTTCGTGCATTGGATACACGAACCAACAAATCCCAGTAGCTTGAGTAACAATTTTGTAAACTCAATTTATGAAGACAGAACTGGAATGATTTGGCTTGGAACTTTTGGTGGGGGAGCAAGTCGATTTGATCGAGAAAAGAGAAAATTTTTACATTATATACACGACCCTAATGATCCCAATAGCTTAAGTACTAATACTATCTTTTCAATCTTTGAAGACAGAGCTGGTGTGCTTTGGATTGGAACCTATGGTGGAGGGCTCAGTCGATTTGACCGAGAGAATGAGCAATTTACTCATTACAAACACGAAGCTCATAATTCCAACACCTTGAGCAATGATAATGTCAGATCAATTTATGAAGACAAGAATGGTATGCTCTGGATTGGAACTTATGATGGATTGAATAAATTTGATCCAGAAAAAGAAGAATTTACGCATTTCAGACACGAACCCGATAATCCTGACAGCTTGAGTCATAATTATGTAAGGAAAATTTATGAAGACAGAGCTGGTGTGCTTTGGATTGGAACTTTCGGGGGATTGAATAAGTTTGATAGAGAAAAAGAGCAATTTAAGAGCTACAGACACGAGCCAAATAATCCTTACAGCTTGAGTAATGATCGTGTCGTTTCTATCTATGAAGATAGAGCAGGTGTTTTATGGATTGGAACTGGCGGCGGATTGAATAAATTTGATAGGGAGAAGGAACAATTTGCACATTATAAGCGCGACGCAAATAATCCTTACAGCTTGAGTAATGATCGTGTCCTTTCAATCTATGAAGATAGAGCTGGAGCGCTCTGGCTTGGGACTTATGGTGGAGGACTCAATCGATTTGATCGAGAAAAAGGAAAATTTACGTATTACAGAGAAAAGGATGGGCTGCCGAATAATGTTATTTATGGGATACTGGAAGATAACAAAGGCAATCTTTGGATAAGCACAAATAAAGGATTATCTAAGTTTAACCTTCAGACTGAAACTTTTAGAAATTATGATGTAAATGATGGGTTACAGAGTAACGAGTTTAATTCAGGAGCCTATCATAAAAGTGAAAAAGGAGAGATGTTTTTTGGTGGAGTGAATGGATTTAATGCATTTTACCCAAACCTCATCAGAGATAATCCTCACATTCCTCCGGTTGTGATTACAGATTTCCAAGTGTCCAATAAATCTGTTCCTATAGGAGCAGGAGCAGACGGGCGCTCAATCCTGAAAAAGTCCATCACAGAAGCCGAAGAAATTGAGCTTTCTTTCAAAGATTATGTTTTTTCTTTCGAATTTGCAGCATTGAACTATGTTTCTCCAGAAAAAAACGATTATGCTTATATGATGCAAGGACTTGAAAAAGACTGGAATTATGTCGGAAATAGACGCTTTGTAACATACTCCCATCTCTCTCCTAAAAACTATATTTTTAAAGTAAAGGGCTCAAATAACGATGGTGTGTGGAATGAAGAGGGAGTGTCATTAAGAATAAAGATTACTCCTCCGTTTTGGCAGACCTTGTGGTTTAGAGGTTTTGTCCTCATGGCCATTTTATTATTGCTAGCCTCGATCTATCAGATTAGAACACGTACTATCAGAGAGCGATCTAGGCAACTTGAAGAGCGTGTAGAAGAACGTACCAACGATTTAAAGGCTGCTAATGAGAATCTTCAGCAAGAAATCATAGAGCGCAAAAGGGTGGAAAAGGCTCTACACGAGAGTAAGCAACAAATCCAATCTTCGCTAAAGGAAAAAGAGGTTCTCCTCAAGGAGATTCACCATCGCGTTAAGAACAATATGCAGATTATATCGAGCATACTTAGACTTCAGTCAAGGAAAATCAAAGACGAAGAGGTGCTTGAGATATTCAATCAAAGTCAGAACCGTATAAAATCAATGGCCCTCATTCACCAAGGGCTCTATCAATCCAAAGACTTAGCAAGAATTGATTTTTCTGATTATATAGGAAGGCTGAAGAGTCATTTATTTTCTGCATATGGAGTTGGTGTAACGGGTATTGATTTTAAGATGGAAGTAAGAGATGTTTATCTTGATATTGATAGAGCGATTCCATGTGGTTTAATCATAAGCGAGATTGTATCGAATTCGATGAAGCATGCTTTTCCAAATGACAGGAAAGGAAAGATAGAGATAAAGATGCATCCGGATGGAAAAGGGAAGTATATTTTAATTGTGAGAGATACAGGGATTGGGTTTCCGGATGGATTGGATTTTCATAAGACAGAGACGCTAGGGATGCAAATAGTAACAGATTTGGTAGATCAGCTTGACGGAACAGTTGAACTTAGAAGGAATAAAGGGACAGAATTTAAAATTGTATTCTAGAGCATTTGTTGTGAATTCTTGGTTGTGAATTCTTGGGGACGGGCCACACAAACTGATTGGGGAATTCTTGGGGACGGGCCACACGAACTGTTTGAATTTTCAGGAGTTAAACTGAAAAACGGCCTCAAAATCAGCCTTAAAACAATGGTTTTGGTGGCAAAAATGTACGTTTAAGCAGATCAGATGTTATTTTTGAAGTTTTCGTCTTAAAGTGCTTTTATGGGGCCCAAAAAGGAGCTTTTAAGGCAAAATATCAGCCCTTATTATGGGGTATCTTTCATGATATCTATA
>AWNV01000074.1 GCA_000493965.1 Candidatus Aminicenans sakinawicola JGI OTU-1 | reverse complement strand
ATTTTTTCCAACTGCTTCCTGGATGAGTCCTATTTCTTCATATGCCCATTTTTCTCTTCCCAAAATCGAAGATTCAGAACCGGTTAAAATCAAATGAGTATACTCTCCGTTTTTAAGATCAGGGAACTGGCTCTCCTTAGCTTTGAAAGCTACCCATTCTTCATTAAAAAAGGACTTCCAGTGTTTCACCGGTGTATAGATTGAGGAATTAATAGAATTATCAATGATTGCAACCTTAATCTCTCGATTTTTCATACTAGTATATATTTCTTTCCGTCACTATAAACTACCATATTTTTCTCATAAATTATAATCATTCAGAAATAAAAGACAACTTTTCCTAATTTTTCTTTTTTATTAAAACATTTATTCTGGTATAATTCTTGGTCATAAAGGAGGAAAAAAGTGCATAACATAAAGCAAGAAACTGAATTACATCTCAGTACTTCTGATCAACCTGGTATTTTGGGTCGAATTTTAGGGACTCTTGCTAATGCCGGAGTTAATCTGAAAGCACTCTGCTCATACAATATAAATAATGAAATAATTTTCAATCTGCTTACTTCTGATAATAAAAAAGCTGAAAAATCCCTGAAAACACTAGGATACAAAGTAAAAACAAACTCAGTTGTTACAGTACTTATCGATGACCGTATAGGCGCTGGAGCTGAGATAGGAGCCCTCCTTGGAAATGCTGTCATAAAAATCAAGTATTGTTATGGTTCTTCGACCGGAACTGGCAAGGCCCTACTGGTGTTTAAAACCAACAACAATAAAAAAGCCATTGAAACCTTAAGCTGATTCTGTACTAATCATAGATAACAAATTTGTATTATTCACGAGTCGAGGTTGCTACAGATGCAAGGCACAGCGCATGAAGTTGTAGTCCTTCACCACGAATGTGCTGTAAAGCAGCAGATGCGGTAAGATCAGCTAGCCTGAAAGGTAAAAATTGCTGATAATAAATTTAGAATAAAAAAGGAGGCTATGTAATATGTCTCAGGATAATAAAGGTACAATTTCGTTCAAACCATTTATCCCGGCTGAAAAGGTTATTCCTGAATTTACTCTACGAGCAGTAGTCGTAGGCGCGATTTTCGGATTGATATTCAGCGCTGTGACCGTCTATCTAGGTTTAAAAGTTGGATTGACAGTAAGTGTAGCAATTCCTATTGCAGTAATGGCTATGGCCCTATTTAAACTTCTCGATAAGATGAACCCAAATAGAAAAGTTACAATTTTAGAACTCAATACAGTCCAGACTACAGGAGCAGCAGGAGAATCAATTGCTGCAGGAGTTATCTTTACATTGCCAGCAATGATTTTCCTTGGGTACTCTTTAAAGTTCCTTAATATATTTGTTATCGCCCTTGCAGGAGGTCTGCTTGGCACACTATTCTTAATCCTTCTGCGAAATTACCTTATTGAGAAAGAACATGGGAAACTTATGTATCCTGAAGGGGTTGCTTGTGCCGAGGTTCTAATTGCTGGAGAAAAGGGTGGAAAAATGGCAATAAAGGTTTTCCTCGGCACAATTTTTGGCTTCATTTATAAATTTTTCATGGGAATGTTTAACTTGTGGCCCGAAAAACCTTTCACACGTTTTAGAAACTATCCAGGCTCTTTCATAAACGGTGAAATATCACCAGAACTGCTTGGTGTAGGTTATATAATTGGAATAAGAACATCGGCAATAATGGTAGGAGGAGGATTCCTCGCTTGGATGGTTCTTATCCCCGTTGCTACTTTTTTTGGCGACGTTTTACCTATAAAAATTGCAACTTTTCCCGGTGCCGGGACAATAGGTGAACTCTACAGAAGTGTTTCCATAAACGAATTTACAGAAATAATACATAAGAGCTATATCAAATACATCGGGGCAGGTGCTGTTGTTGCTGGAGGGTTCATAAATCTTGCCAAGGCCTTTCCGACAATAATCAAATCATTTAAATCAAGTCTCAAGTCTATGCAGAAGAAAGCCGAGTCGGTCTCTGTTTCTATAAGCAGAATTTCACAGGATATTCCATTTTCTTGGGTAGGTATCGGAACTATAATCATGTTTTGTGTTGTGTGGAGCCTATTGAACTTTTTCATCAATCCCGGCCTGGTTTTTGCAAATATTGTTTCCTCTTTCCTTATAATAATTTTTGGGTTTTTCTTTGCAACCGTTTCATCCCGGTTAGTAGGAGAAATTGGCGTCTCTTCTAATCCAACATCTGGGATGACTATTGCAACGTTAATGGGAACCTGCCTTATCTTTCTTGCTGTTGGCTGGACCGGTGGCGCATATGCTGCTGTTGCCTTAAGTATCGGTGCCGTTGTTGCTATAACTGCCTCTAATGCCGGAAATGTTGCCCAAAGCTTAAAGACAGGCTACCTTCTCGGCTGTACTCCTTATAAACAGGAATACGGATATATAGTTGGTGCTTTATCATCGATTGTAGTCGTTGGCGCAACTGTACTTCTGGTAAACTCAGCTTTCACTCGTATCAACGATGTCAAAATTGAAGGTATGAAAGTCACACAAGAAATGAAAATAGAATCTGAAAAGGAGATTGACGGACAAATATACCAGGTCATAAATCCAAACGATCTAAATCTATCTTTGAACATCCGATATTTGGCACGAAAAGATACTGGAATCATTGATAAACAGCTAGAATATGGAATAGGTTCAGAATCTCTTGCTGCTCCTCAAGCCACATTGATGGCAACAGTTATCCGCGGTCTACTGGATCAAAAACTTCCGTGGACCCTAGTCCTCTTCGGAATATGTTTAACTATTGTTGTCGAGCTATGCGGTGTGAAAGGATTACCGTTTGCAGTAGGATTATACCTTCCAATATCCATATCTACCCCCATCTTCATAGGTGGCTTGACCCGATGGATAGTCGACAACAAATTTAGAAAACGAAAAGGAGGAGAAGATGTCGAAGCTGCTCCAGGAATGCTGTTCAGTTCCGGATTGATAGCAGGTGGAGCAATATGCGGACTTGTGATTGCAATATTAACAGGCCTTAACCTCGATAAAACTCTAAATATCGGCCCATCCATTCTTGGAAAACTAGTACACAACAACCTGTATGGATTGCTTATATTTGCAATAATGCTTGGATTATTATTCTTTATTGCTATTGATAAAAGAAATAAATCAAACTCCAATAAGATATCATGAATTCATTAGTCATTGCTCTTATTTTTATCTTGTGGTTAATCCTAGGTTATAAAATATACGGTAATTTTATCGATAAAAAAGTTGTTAAAGTAAATAAAAACCGGACCACACCAGCAGTACAACTCAATGATGGAATTGATTATTCTCCCGCCAAAAAGGCCATGCTTTTCGGTCATCATTTCTCTTCTATTGCCGGAGCAGGCCCTATCCTTGGGCCCCTGCTGGGAGTTCTTTATTTCGGATGGCTTGGCGCTCTTCTATGGATTGCATTAGGCAGCATTTTTTTAGGTGCAGTTCATGATTTTACTTCACTCATGACTTCAGTACAAAACAAAGGAAAATCATTAGCTGATATTTCAGAAAAGATCCTGGGTCTACGGACAAAAATAATCTTTTCTATCTTTATCTGGTTAAGCCTGTCATTGGTTATTGCTGTTTTTGCTGTGGTTGCTTCCCAGACTCTTGTTTCTCAGCCAGAAATAGTCATTCCAACTTTCGGACTCATCATAATCGCTGTGTTTTTTGGTTGGATCATTTACAAAAAAGGGATGAGTATCCCCATTGCGACTATTATTGCTCTTCTTATCCTATTCTTTCTTATCTATCTAGGAAACTTATTTCCTGTAGAACTTCCTGGACAAATATTTGGAATTTCCAGTCAGAGTTTTTGGGTTTATATATTGCTCCTTTACAGCCTGTTTGCTTCTTCTCTACCCGTTTGGATCCTTCTCCAACCTAGAGATTATATAAGTACATGGATTCTCTTTCTTGGCCTAGGTCTGGGATACATCGGCTTAGTTGTTGCACACCCTGTACTCAATGCTCCAGCCTTCGTGTCATTTTCCAGCAAGGGAGGGCCTCTCTGGCCAATGCTTTTTGTCATAATTGCATGTGGAGCAATATCTGGATTTCACTCAGTTGTTGCAGGAGGGACAACATCAAAACAATTGTCAAATGAGTCTTCCGGAAAATTTATTGGATATGGAAGCATGGTTACAGAGGCAGCACTTGCAGGCCTAGTCATTTTCATAGCAGCAGGCGCTTTAATTTGGGATCCCTCAGGGATAGAAAGCACCTTCGGATTTCAATACCTGATGAATTCACTTGGAGATCCGATCAAAGCATTTGCAACTGGTTACGGAAAATTAATTTCAACTATTCCCGGCATTACATTATCCTTTGCTTCTTTTTTCGGCATGATCATGCTCAACTCCTTTGTCCTAACAAGCCTTGATACAAGCACAAGGTTAGGCCGATTTATTTCTACAGAGCTATTAGGGAACAAAATTCCAGTTTTCAAAAACAGATGGATGGCATCTGCATTAATTCTTTTTCTTGCGGCTTTCTTGGGAGTTACTGAAAGCTACAAAGTAATATGGCCGATTTTTGGGGCATCAAATCAGCTTGTCGCTGGACTCGCTTTGATTGTAGTATCTTCCTATCTCGTTTCAATAAAGAGTCCAACAAAATACACAATATACCCGGCCTACTTTATGCTGTTCACAACAATAGCCGCACTTGCCTATCAAGGCTATCATTTTTTCCATCAAAAAAACTTCTTTCTTGGAATCATAAGCTATTTCTTAATCCTGCTGGCATTTATAATAATTTATGACGCACGAACTGTTCTCTTTAGTTTAAAGCCTAAAACATCAGAGCATTAGCTAGTCCCCCTTGATTTCGTGAATAATCTAGGCTATAGTTTAATTTATATAAAGTAAAATTTCACATTGACAAATATAATGTTATTATCATATAATCATTCTCTGAGCATGCAGAAATTAGGAGGAAATAATGGCTAAAGCTGAGCCTAATGTCGTCCCTTTGTGCGATGTTTTACTAGTTCTATTAATTATTTTTATGGTTATAACTCCTACGATTCAAAAAGGAATCGATGTCAAGCTTCCTGAGACCACTTCTGATACCAGTTCAACACCATCGGGTCTTATTGTCTTGACCTTGAAGAAAGACATGAGTGTTATGATCAATACCCAGCCAATTGATTTCAGTCTTCTTCAGGATGAACTCAGGCGTATTTATTCAACACGTCAGGATAAAATAATATTTATTAGAGCAGATGCAAAAGTTCTATATTCCAAGGTAATCGAACTTATAGATACTGCTAAAGGAGCAGGGGTGGACATAACAGGAATCATCCCTGAATATTTCACAGAAGAAAATTTATAACATCTTTATTCCCTTTATAATTGGTTCAAATGAGTAAAAAAGTCATAACACTTTCTCTTTTATTATTTCTCTCATTTTCCTCTTTTGGAAAATCTGAGCTGGTTGGAAAAATAAGTAAAGAAGAAATCCTGAATAATTTTCCCAACTGGAAAGATGCCTATGATTCTTATTCACCTAAGCCCGATTCAATTGAGAAACTTAAATCTATCGATTATGAAGTCCAGATAGAGATTTTTTTAGGGACGTGGTGTCCGGACAGTGTTCAGCATGTCAGTTCTTATTTTAAAATAATGGAACTAACAGACAACCCTCGATTTCTCACAAGCTACATTGGACTCCCCAGAGATAAAGAATCCCGAGAACAGTTCATTCAGGGGAAAGATATAATTAGAATCCCTACTTTTATCATAACCATCAACGGACAAGAAAAAGGCAGGATTATTGAGACTCCGGAAAAATCCGTCGAGGAAGATCTGGTGAGTATTCTATAACCCTTTACACATCACAAATAGGTATACATTATTGCGATGAGCCAATCTTGTTATTTTTTTATTGGCCCAATGACTTCGCCAGAAACGACTAATCGTTGGATATCATTTGTCCCTTCGTAAATCTGGAAAAGTTTTGCATCCCTTCTGAATAATCTAAGTTATGCTATTATATCTTTCCTTTGTTCCGTTTATCAAGGTCAGGGGTTTTAAACACAGTCTTTTCCCGGACCATTAGAAAAACAGGATTTTTTATCCCGAAAATCTCTTTTACTATCTCCTGAGAACGAACAACTTTTTGAGCGTCATACTTTAAAAAAAGAAAAAGTTTTTCTTGTTTCTTATCGATCTCTATTTTTTCTACAAATTCATTCTTTGACTTCTTTAAATAATCACAAACCAATTCCTCCATCATTTTGCTGTCATTCACACTATATATGTTTCTTTCTTTGCGGATAGATTCGAGCCCTTTATGAACTTCCTTATCTCTCAATTTCATGGAATATATCAACATGTCTATTTCTGAATTCAAAGTGGACTTTGTAGATCTCAATTCTTTCAAACCTGACATACTGACTCCAGAAGGAAGAAATTTATTAATATGAGATACGAATTCCTCCTCTGAAAAAAAATAGTGCGATTTGAATTCAAACAGCTCTTCTTTTCCTTCCATACCCAAAGGAAGAGCCGGAAGGAAAGTAATTACCATTTTAGGGTGAAACCCTTCTGAATAGACAACAGGGATGTTTGCTCTTCTGAAACTCCTTTGAATAATATTGTTCAAATCATTGTGAGATAAATATTTTGCCTTTTTAACTTTTGAATAAGAGACCCGATAACGGTTGATACTTCTGGTTTCTTTTCCTATAGGATGATTATGAATGGGGCAAACACTAAGTTTCTCTGTAAATCTCTTTTCATGCATTTGCCACAGAGAACAACCCTGGCATTCACTGCATTTGTTTTCGCTGCATGGCAGAGTGATTTCTTGTTCCAGAGCTTTGTCTAACTCATTAAGAAGATGACTTTTCTTGATGCCTGTATCTATATGATCCCATGGGAGGATGGCGTCTCTTTTCAAATCTGAAAGGTAAGACGAATAATCCACGCTTTCAGAATCAAATGCTTTTTTCCATATAGGGAAGTTAAAAAGATCGTTCCAACTGTCAAACCTTGCTCCATTTTCCCAAGCTCTTAATAAAACTGATGAAAGATTTCTGTCTCCCCTTGAAAAAGCGGCTTCAAGAATGGAATTTTTTATAGAATGCTTTTTAAACCTAATAAAAGGATATTTTTTCAGCCGCAATTTGAGAAATTTGTGTTTTTCTTCCAGGCATATCTCATCTTCCATCTTTAGCCACTGGAACGGCGTATGTGGTTTTGGAATGAACGATGATACGCTGAGGTTGATCATAGGCGGCCTTTTCATAATTCCACGTCCTATTCCAATAATTTCCTCAACCAAATCTACAATTCCCTGTAAATCTTCTTTTTCCTCTGTTGGCAATCCGACCATGAAATAGAGCTTGATCTTTCTCCACCCTTGTGAAAAGGCATTCCGCGAAGCTTCCTGTAAATCATTGTCATTCAGATGTTTATTGATAACCCGACGCAATCTTTCTGTCCCAGCCTCCGGGACAAGCGTAAATCCAGTCTTCCTTACTTTGATTATGTTTTCAGCAATATCCGAACTCAGACATTCGGGTCTTAAAGAAGACAATGAGAGGGAGACTTTTTGTTCATAAAGCTCTCTCATCAAGTTATCAATCAGCTCATTAAGATAAGGATAATCTCCAACAGAAAGAGCTGCAAGTGAAACATCTTCATAACCAGTTGACTGCATATTGCTCATAACTTTTTTTATAATAAAGGAAGGACGTCTTATTCTGTGAGGAAAATATATGTTCCTAGCCTGACAGAATCTACAATTCTGGGGGCATCCACGGGCAACCTCAACAGCAATCCTGTTAAAAATTGCACTGATATTGGGGACAATAATTTTATCTGGAAATGGAGCTTTATGAAAAGGAAACATCACTCTCTTTTCAATGCTAGCAGGAACATCACTTCCTGGTTTTTCAGCAAGCAGGCACGAATTATACGGTTTGTAAGCAGTATATAAAGATGGGACATAAACCCCCTTTATTTTTGCCATTTCTTTTAAGACAGCATCTTTTTCCTTTAATTCAGCCTTTAACATCTTAAATTTTTCAATAATTTCAAGAAATGCTTCCTCCCCATCTCCAATCAGAAATAAATCAAAAATATCAGCTACAGGTTCAGGGTTAAACACAGCAGGCCCTCCTGCTATCACTAATGGAAAATTGAGATCTCTTTCAGAAGAAAAAATTGGGATTCTTCCTAGATCGAGAATTGTCAATATGTTGGAATAATTAAGTTCATATAGAAGCGAAAAACCTAATATATCGAATTTATTAAGAGGAATTTTATTTTCAATTGAAAAAAGAGGGATATCTCTTTTCCGGAGCTCATTCTCACAGTCCATCCAGGGAGCAAATACTCTTTCCGCAAGTATTGAAGATTTCATGTTTAAAATACTGTAAAGAATTTTCTGCCCAAGATAGGACATCCCGATTTCATACAGATCTGGAAAGACAAGAGCAATTTTTGATTCAACAAGCTCAGGATTTCTTCTTACTTCATTCCATTCGCCGCCTATATACCGTCCTGGCTTTTGAACATTTTCAAGGATCTTTTCAAAATCAAAGTCAGTATTCATTTTGATATGATTTTAATAGTTTCATAGAATCGGCATTTCCCATGAATAATTCAAGTGAACGTGGATTATTCACAAGAAATCATAAATTTACGAACCTTCTCATTTTAACATTTAAAACCAAAGATACTGCTAAATAATTTGTAAGTAAGGATGATCCTCCGTAACTAAATAAAGGAAGTGGAATCCCTGTGATCGGAAAAAGCCCAATAGCCATCAATACATTGACAAAAAACTGGCATGTAATCATCATCGACACCATAAAAATAATATAAACCCCTGCCCTATCCTTTGAACTTTTTACAGAATTAAAAAGTCTGTAGACAAAAAAGAAGAAGGCAAGCACAGCGAGAACAACTCCAATAAACCCAAACTCCTCACCTATGACAGAGAATATAAAATCCGTATGTTTGGCTGGCAGAAATCTCAACTGGCTTTGGGTTCCTTTCAGGTAACCCTTTCCCGAAAATCCACCTGAACCAATTGCAATTTTTGACTGAAGTACATGATAACCTGATCCTAAAGGATCTTTATTTGGAGATACAAGCGTTGTTAACCTGCTTTTTTGATAATCTTTCAAAAAGAAATTCCAACCAGCAAAACCTAGAACCAAAGCAAAAACCAATAATAAAATTATAGCTTTTCTATTTATTCCGGCTAATATTATTGCTCCAAAAAAAATCGGAATAAAACTTAATGCGGTCCCCAAATCAGGCTGAAAAGCTATAAGGACAACAGGAATAAACACCATAACACTGCTAATAGATCCCAGTTTCCAGGATAAAGGACTTCTCTTGAATCCTGAAAAAATACGAGAGAGTATAAGAATAACAGCAATTTTTGTAATTTCAGAGGGCTGGATTTGAAAAAAGAACAATCTAAACCAGCTTCTAGTTCCGGCTATTAGATTCCCGAAAATCAAAACTGATCCAAGAAGAACAATACCTAAGATATATAAAAACAAAGAATATGTAGTAAGGATATTATAGTCGATAGACAAGAAAATAAAGAGCAAAACCAAACTAATAATAATCCAAATAATCTGTTTCAGGCAATAATTTCCGGGCAAATAAAGTGAGCTACTGTAAATAGCAACAACACCGATAGCTGAGTTCAGCAGCAGGAGACTGACAAGAATCCAATCTATATTCATAAGCTGGCTTCTATCAATCATATTTCTTCCTGTATAAATCGAATAATTTATTTGCGATAGGAGCTGCGGTTGCCCCGCCAAGACCCCCATATTCCACAAGGACAGTAATAACTACTTTTGGATCAGATTTTGGCGCAAAACCTGTAAACCACGAATGAGTTTTGACTTCTTTTTCGAGTTTTTCAGACGTTTCCTTACTTACAGTCTGAGTAGAGCCAGTTTTTCCACAAACATCATATCCGTCTATTCTGGCAGCTCTCGCAGTACCATTCTCATTGACTGCTTTCCACATCCCTTTAATTACTTTTTCAAAAACGGATTTCTTTATTTTAATAAGCATTTTATCAGGAACCCATTCTTGTCCTTCTCTCTCCGAGGAAATGGAATTATCTGACATGAGCAGGTGTGGGGTAATCTTCCTTCCACGATTCGCGATAATAGCAGTATGGCATGCCACTTGAAGAGGAGTGGTTAAAAGAGGTCCTTGTCCTATGGAAACCGAAATTGTCTCTCCTGGGTACCAAGGAGCATTCCTGACTCTTTTCTTCCAGGCAGTATCAGGAACTAATCCATCTTTTTCTCCAGACAAGTCAATACCGGTCTTCATGCCGTAACCAAGCATTCTTGCATAAACTGAAATTTCTTCTATGCCTAGTCTTTTCCCCAGTTGATAAAAATATATGTTACATGAATGCCTGATACCGTTGTAGAGGTCGATATTACCATGCCCTGGTTTAAACCAGCACGAAAAAGGATGACCGTAAATAACAATATTTCCACTACAAAAAAACAATCTTCGATCTGTTATTATATTCAAATCAAGAGCAGCCAATGCAATTACAAGCTTAAATATGGATCCAGGTGAATACAACCCGCGAATAGCCCGATTCTCTAATGGAAATTCAGGATTATTAATTAGATCAATCCATTCCGTAGGTGTAAATCTGTTTATAAATTTATTTGGATCAAAATTTGGATAACTGGCTAAAGCCAGTATTTCTCCTGTCCTTGGGTCCAAAATAACAATTGATCCTTCATTACCTTCTAAAAGTTCCTCTGCCTTCTTCTGAAGGTCAAAATCCAAAGTCAACATGATATTCTGACCTTTTAAAGGTTCCAGTCTAGCTATCTCATCTTTTTTCTTTCCCAAACTGTCGACAATTTCAATTACTCTTCCTTCTTCTCCCTTTAACTTTGCTTCATATTCCTTTTCGATCCCTATTTTTCCCACAAGGTCTCCAAGCCGCATTTCTCTATAAATATCCATTTTTATCTCTTTAAGAGATGGCTCTTGTAAATATCCGATAACATGCGAGGCAAAAATTCCGTAGGGGTAATATCTTTTTGGCTCTGCTTGAATAATAAGTTCCGGAAATTCTAATCTCCTGCTTTCTACAATAGACACTTCCTTTCTGGATAAATTATCTTTAACTACAATAGGAACGAAAGCTGGCAAGGATTCATATCTATTGATTCTTTCTTTCAGCACACTAACCTCGAGATTTAAAAGCTGAGCTATTTTTTGACAAGATTCATCAATATTTTTACAATTTTCTCTAATTATTGATACTTTGAAAGAAGCAATATTATTTGCAATTATCTCGCTGTTTCTAGTTGTAATTAGCCCTCTTTGTGCAGGCAGAACAATTTCTCTTACACGGTTCGCTTCTGATTTTTTCCAATACTTTTCATGATCAAGTATCTGAATTTTCCAAAAACACAAAAGCAAAATTATAAATAATATAACAAATACATTAAATGTTTTATGGGCTCTTCCCCCAATTAATGATAGGTCTTCGTAAATTCTGCCATTCTTCATTTTTTATGCTTAGAAGTTACACCTTTGAATTTCCGGATTAAAAGGAAAATAAGACTTCCTGAAAATGCTGTTCCAAAAGGCTGTAAAAATACAATCCCTTTTCCAGTATTAAAACTTGCTGAAAAAATATATGAGTAAAAAAAGCCCCATACGATTAATTCTGAACTTATTAAAATAAAAATAAAAATTAAACTCCGTATAAAAGGATTGACATCTATTTTTTTAGAAACATATCCTGCTAAAAACCCTGTGAGGGTCTTTGCTATTCCTGCAACTCCAAAGACCCCCAGTGAAAAAGAATCATAGATGAGACCGCAAAAAGCTCCGAGGCATGCACCAAACACCTCTCCTTTTTCCATAGCAAAATATATTACGACCAGGCTAAAAAGATTAATAATCTGAACAGCAGAAATTGAAATCTTTGCTAGAGCTGTATAAATAATTATTGTAATTATAATTCCGGCAGTTACCCTAATTAAATTCTTCATTTAAAATACATTAAAAAACATTCAGATTCTTAATCTTAATCACAGCTAAATTATCCAGATCCTGAAACTTAAAATAAGGTTTCACCATAATTTTTTTAAAAAGGCCAGAAGTAGTTTCGAGAGAGAGAATCTCTCCTACACTAATTCCAGGAGGAAAAATTCCATCAAAACCAGAAGTATAAACTCGTTCTCCCTGAAAAAAATCTTCATCAGTTGACAGGATGTATTTTAAAATACACATACCCTTTCCATCTCCTGCTAACACTCCCAATACTTCTTTTTTTTCCGAAAAAACACTGATTCCGCAATTATTATCAGTTACCAATTGAATCCTTGACTCTTTTAACGAAATAGGGCCGACTATTCGACCTACTAAATTTCCATATCTATCGAGAACAGGCATATTTTTCTGAATGTCATCCAAAAAACCCTTATTTATAACTACTGATTTATAAAAGTTACTGGCATCAAAGCCTATAACCCGGGCATGCAAAATATTTTCCTGGATATTTCGTAAAGCATCATTAATCTCATTCTCGCTTTTATATTTTTGAAGAAGATTCCTGATAATATTATTTTCTTGCAGCAAAAAAAACATTTCTTCTTTTAACCTTTCATTTTCTTTACGAGCACCTTTAAGGTCAAAATAAGACTTCCAGAAACTGCCTGTTTTTTGAAATAAATAGACAACTCCATGTTGAACAGGAGAAAACACAGAAAACATTAGTTTTTCAAAATAAGTCTCCTCTTCATCCAGAGGAACTTGAATGGAAATCAGAATTAATTGCAAAAATATTAAACCTATAAGAACTTTAATGTTTTTATTCTTTTTTAGAAAAGAGGGCATAAAAATAATAATTGATTAGATTAACGAAATCTTTTTTAATAAATCCAAATCATCAAGCATCTTGCCTGCACCAATCACAACCGTAGTTAGAGGATCTTCTGTAATAAAAACTGGCAGCTGAGTTTCTTCACGTATACGTTTATCAATATTTTTAAGAAGAGATCCTCCACCGGTCAAAACGATTCCGCGGTCTATTATATCTGCTGAAATCTCAGGAGGTGTTTTTTCAAGTGCAACCCTGATAGCATCCATAATGGAAGCCACAGTATCCTCAAGAGCATCTCTTATTTCCTGGTCATCAATAACAATAGTTTTTGGGATACCTTCTCTTAAATCTCTCCCTTTTATTTCCATAGTCATAGGCTCATCCAGAGGATAAGCCGAGCCAATCTGCATCTTTACCTGTTCAGAAGTCTTCTCCCCAATGAGTAAATTGTATTTTTTCTTAACATACTGGATGATAGCCTCATCCATCTCATTTCCCGCAATACGAATGGCATGATTATAGACAATACCATTAAGAGAAATGACAGCGATATCTGTTGTCCCTCCTCCTATATCAACAATCATATTGCCTGTCGGCTCTGAAATGGGGAGCTCTGCTCCTACAGAAGCTGACATTGGTTGTTCTACCAAATAAACTTCAGAAGCCTTTGCTCTCATGGCAACATCTTTAACCGCCCGTCTTTCAACCTGAGTTATTCCTGTCGGTATTCCTATCACAATTCTTGGTCTGATTAAAAAACTCCGGTTGTTTGTAGACTTTTTTATGAAATAATCAAGCATTTTCTCAGCAATCTCAAAATCAGCAATAACTCCATCTCTCATAGGCTTTATCGCCACTATACTCGAGGGAGTTTTCCCTAACATATCCTTTGCCAGTTTCCCCACAGCTTCCACCTTGCCGGATTTTCTGTTAACAACAACTATTGAAGGTTCCTGAACAATAATTCCTTTTCCTTTGAGATAAACAAGAGTATTGGCAGTTCCAAGATCTATGGCTAAATCACAAAAAAGTCTTTCTTTGAACCAATTAATTAAACTCATATCTATCTTTCTCTATTTACACACTTTATTTAACATAATTTTCTCTTTCACGCAATCAAAAAATTAAACGTTGTTTTTTGTACAAATAATGATTTTTTTGCCTAACAAATTGTAACCTGAGTTATTCATAAATTATGCCGACACCATGAAACAATATAGACCAATTTAACTCGTTCTCAATGGAAGTCTCATAACTGCTTTATTCTATACCCTAGGCTAGATCACATCCTAACAGCGTAAAGCAGATGAATTTGAGGGGATGGAAGAAGCGACATTGAAAGATTTAGCCTTTTTGAGTCGATCTTCGAG
>AWNV01000073.1 GCA_000493965.1 Candidatus Aminicenans sakinawicola JGI OTU-1 | reverse complement strand
GAATTCTGTCTTCCATTACCATGGGATTTCTGCTTTCCATAGTACTAGGAATTCAGCTTACCATTTACAATGGGATAAAATATACACTTAAGTTTGGGTGAATCTTGGGTAAAAATCTTATATTCCTATGACGGTTAAAATTCCGCGAAAATCGGTGATAAAGAAAGTAAAATACACATCTCATTAAAATAGGCATGTGCGAGAGAGGCTATACAACCTGCTCTAGATGTAAGCCTCCGAGATATAAATAAATTAGCAAAATGTTAATTAGCATTTTTTATTAATTAATATATAACTATTTTGAATGGAGCCTGAAATGAGTCTTTACAAGAAAATAGATAAAATGTCTTTAAGACTAATTGAAGAAACATCCAATTCACGCATTTCTGACAGAATTAGACTGTATTCTGAAGGTGTAAAGGCGAAATTAAAAAATGCTGAATATGCTTTTTTAAAGATAAAAGATTATTCATCTAAAAATGATAATTTAACCACAACAGATAATCAAGACTTTACTATAAGAGATATAATTCAATTCTATGTAGATTCATTTTTTGCGTGTTTATATTCAACATTTGATATTATTTCTCAGGTGGTTAATCAAAAACATGGATTGAATTTGAATGAGGAAAAGGTAAGTTTTGCTAAAGTAAAGAAAGAACTTAATCAAAATAATCAAAATATTAATATTAAAAGAATATATGATAAGCTATCAAGGAAGCATTTTTTTCGAGACTTGGATAAATATAGAAATTGTTCTACTCATAGAAGGCCGATTTATATTGAATCACTTGCAAGGCAAGGGACTCCTGGATATATCAACACTTTTGGAGAGTACCAAGAAATATATTGGATTATTTGTGACAACCCACTTTCCCTCAATCCAGAAACAGAAAAAGATAGGGAATTGGGAAAATATTGTGATGAAATTTTAAAAAAAGTGAAATTAGAAATAATAAAAATTTCAGAAAACATTGGAGTTTAAAAATGCAAAAGACAACTAAAAAACAAACCTCTAGTAAGGAGCAAAAACAAATTAATAGTCCTTTTAAAATTATTGTAAATCCTGAAGTTTCTAGAGGTGTTTATTCTAACGTTGCAGCTATTCAACATACACAAAATGAATTTCTTATTGACTTCATTTTGAAGTTTGGAGGTGATGGACAACTTGTCTCAAGAGTTATCTTAAGTCCCTCACATATCATGGCCTTACTCAATGCATTGAAGACCAATATAAAGGATTATGAGAATAAATTTGGAGAGATAAAAAGAGAAAAAAAGAATAAACCAACTATTAATTAAAAATTGCTGAATGAGGTAACTGGAAGTCAAAGACACTAAAACCTTAGCTTCCTGATTTTTAAAAGGATGCCTTTAGGACGGATATTCACCCCATAAAAAAGACGTTTTTACTTAATATTTATTCTCACTTTTTGGATCATTACAAGAAAAATTTAGAAAAAATAGAAATAATTCTGAATGAGCTAAATGATAAAAACAGCTTTACAAATACTGTTCTTGGAAGAATAGGCAATAGAATCCCTTTTCACTATGATAAAGGAATAATTAAAGAGGCAATTGAACAGTTTGTTGATGATTCTCTGAAAGAAAAAAAGGATGTGGTCTTAATGTCTGGAAAATCAGTCCTATCAAACATAAAAGTGTAATAAGTGAGAATAAAGAGACTTCCTTGGAGTCTGTCTATGATGAGAATATTTTGAATTATTATATATTTTGAAATTGAATGGAGAAAAAATTTCTGATAAAGTTTAATAAAATAAAAAATAAGATATGATTGAGTTCAATTGAAATAAGTACATAATAAGAATGAGTGAAATAAAAAATATGCCTGAGACTAACAGTGATATTGCTGTAAAGTTTGGAATTGATATGGAATTTATCGAAAAGAAAGTAGACACACAAAGAAATATCAATATCTTAGGAAATGATTTAACTTTTTTAGGAGTAAGGGAATTTGAAAGAACAAAACATGTCCACCGTTTGCATCCATATCTTGGGAAATTCATTCCTCAACTTGTTGAGGTTTTTTTAAAGAAATATTTTAAGAAAGGCGATACAATACTTGATCCTTTTTCAGGTTCCGGAACAACCTTAATAGAGGCAAATATATTAGGAATGAATTCTATAGGAATAGAACTGTCGGCATTCAATGTGCTGATTCAGAAAGTTAAGACAAAAAAATATGATAATCAAGAAGTGGAAAGAGAAATCAAGGATGCATTGAGGAGATTAAGGGCCTTCAGTAGACAGCTCACAACTGGCGAAAGGCCATTATTTAATATTGATATCGAAAAGTTTGATACTGGAAGCAAATACTTGAACGAATGGTTCTCTAACAGAGCATTACAAGAAATATTGTTTTATCGAAATATTATTAAAGATTACAAGAATCAGGGTATTTTAAAAGTTATTCTTTCGAGATCGGCTCGATCAGCTAGATTGATTACTCATTATGATTTAGCACGACCAAAAAAACCAGTAAGAGAGACTTACTGGTGCATCAAACATAAAAGATATTGTAAGCCTATTGATGAAGCTTTAAAGTTCATTAACCGCTATAGTTATGATACTGTAAAACGATTAAAAGAATATGACAAACTGAGAACCGATGCTTTTATAAGAATCTATCAAGGAGATGGAAGAACTATTAACTTGTCTGATGATGTAAAAATAGATGGTATTTTTACATCTCCTCCCTATGTGGGAGTTATAGATTACCATGAACAGCATAGATATGCTTATGAATTATTTAATTTTCCAAGACTTGATGATTTGGAAATAGGACCTGCCAGGAAAGGTCAAAATTGCAATGCCAAGAATGAGTATGTTAGAGGCATTGGCGGAATTTTTAGAAATGTATCCAGGTATCTAAAGGATGGAGCATTAATTTTCATTGTGGCTAACGATAAATTTAATTTATATCCTAATATTGGAATACAATGCGGTTTTAAACTTATTGATGTTTTCCATAGACCAGTCTTGATGAGAACAGAAAGGGACTCTAACAAGTATTTTGAATCTATATTTTATTTCGAAAAGAAGAAGGTATAAATATGACTTTACAATCAAATACAAAAAGGGAAATCGCTAATCTTCTAATTAATACTGTTAGAGAGAAATTAAAGAATTACAAACCCGAAACGGTACATATGCCATTCCATTATAGGCTTCTTGGTAAAGATCGATATGCAATGTTTTCCTTTATCCACTCAATGAATACCACATTTGGAATGTCTATCTGGGAGCAGGTCGCAGTCATTCTGGCAAATAGTGCCAGCAATCGAGCGGAAAGGCAGTATAAATTGCTTGGTGAAATAGATGGCGATACAGAAAATCTTATCAATAATATTCATTATCAATTGAGGAAAGGTGAAGCGGCTACAGACAAAATTCTTGAGACAGAACAAATAAGAGAAAATATTAAGGCAGGAGAGCCAAAACATGATCCCGATTCGGTTGTAGATCTGTTTGTGAAAATGAAAAATGAAGAGAATTATTTTGATATCACCAGTGCAAAACCAAATGTTAAGGAATTCGTAGCATTGAAACTGAAACTTCTGAGATGGACAGGACTAAGGTTAAGCCAAGAGAAAAATGTCATGGTCTTTACAAGACTAGCGATTCCATATAATCCTTATCATCCGGAACCTTATGAGAGATGGACACTAAAGGGATTGTATGATTTAAAAAAAGGAGAAATTCTGGTTGGAAAGGAATTCTGGAATTTTGTTGCAAATGATAACATCTATGAAGAACTGTTAGATGTATTTTATAAAGTTGGGAAAAAATTAAGAAATGAGATAGATAGAAAATTTGAAGAGTTTAAAAAATAAAAACCTTGAATCCTTAAACATGAAATTTTCATTGTAGTTGGGATAGAAATATCAGCTTAGAATGCTATAAATCCTGTCCAAACAAGGTGTTCACTTAAGTTACCAATTTTGATATCACTGTAAATCCCCTTCTCCATCATTTGACCAAGTTTTTAGAAATTGATATTCTTTTGTTTGCGTATATCTGGTCAGCACACTTAGTGATAAAGAAAGACCGACTAAGCGAATAAAGGAGTCATGTACTTATGGAAATAGCCGTATCGAGCGGAAAAGGAGGAACAGGCAAGACGTTTATTGCAACAAATCTGGCAGTTACTCTGGCGGGAATGGGCGAAAAAGTAACATATCTTGATTGTGATGTGGAAGAACCGAACGGCCACCTTTTCTTGAAGCCCCGAATCGACAGGCAGGAGGATGTTGTGATCTTGTCTCCTGTCGGGGTTGACGAAGATAAGTGTGTTTTATGCGGCAAATGTGCAGAAGTTTGTCACTATAATGCTATTGCTGTAATAAAAGATAAAATACTTTTTTTTAGAGAACTATGCCATGCTTGTGGAGCATGTAAAATAATCTGTCCTGAAGATGCAATTATTGAAAAAGAGAGAAAGATTGGCGTTTTAAAACATGGTAAAAGCAGTATTATAGATTTTCACTATGCACTTCTTGAAACCGCAGAAGGGGGTATGTCTCCAAGGCTTGTTAAAAGAGTGAGAAGCTGTACAAGGGAAGGAATAAATATCCTTGATTCTTCCCCGGGAACAGCCTGTCCTGTTGTAGAAACAGTAAAGGATGTCGATTTGTGTGTTCTTGTGACCGATCCAACCCCGTTTGGACTCAATGATTTGAAACTGGCTGTAGATATGGCCAGAGAGGTCGGACAGGAACCTGTTGTGCTGGTAAATCGTGCGGAATATTATGATGAGAATTTGAAAGAATACTGCCGCAGTGAAAAACAGGAACCTGTTGTGCTGGTAAATCGTGCGGAATATTATGATGAGAATTTGAAAGAATACTGCCGCAGTGAAAAACTGGAAATCATAGGAGAGATTGCTGATGATCGAAATATAGCAGAAGTATATTCTGTAGGAGACATTGTTGTTGAAAAACTTCCTCAATACAGGAAACAGTTTGAAAAAATAGCTTTAAAGATTATGAATCTAGCCAGCAAAGAGAGGATTGTTCAGAAAAGCCAGGAGAAAGAAGAACGCAAAGCAAAGAAAGAAATTGATAAAGCTGCTCCTCATAGTGTGCCAGGGGCAAAAAGGCCCAGGGAACTTGTCATCATAAGCGGAAAAGGGGGGACAGGAAAGACTTCAATTGCTGCCTGTTTTGCAGCCCTGGCAGGGGAAACGGTCATAGCAGATTGCGATGTGGATGCAGCGGATTTACATCTTGTTTTGAACCCCAAAATAAAATACAGAGGGGATTTTATCGGAGGGGTCATTGCTGAAATAGACCAGGATAAATGTACTGGATGCGGGAAATGTAAAGAAGCATGCCGTTTTTCAGCAGTTAAAGAAGAAGTCTCAAATAATAAACACAGGTTTTTCATTGATGACCTTGCATGTGAAGGATGCGGTGTCTGCTTTCTTGTGTGTGAAGATGAAGCTGTAAGAGTTTGTGATGCTGTGAATGGAGAATGGTTTATCTCAGAAACAAAATATGGGCCCATGAGTCATGCAAAACTAGGAATCGCTCAGGAAAACTCAGGGCGGCTTGTGACGTTGGTTAGGAACAATGAAGTGCAGCTTGCCCAGGATATAAAGAATGACAAAGCTGTAGTCGATGGGTCTCCAGGCACTGGATGTCCGGTCATAGCATCTTTAACAGGTGCAGCATTTGCACTGGTTGTCACAGAACCGACGGTATCAGGCCTACATGATCTGGATCGCATATTAAAAGTTGTCAGGCATTTTAGTGTCCCATGTGGGGTTGTTGTGAATAAATATGATTTAAATGTTGAGATGACAGAAAAAATAAAACTTTTAAGCCAGGATTACGATGCTGAATTTATTGGAGTCATCCCTTATGATAAGATAATAACCGAGGCTCAGGTAAACGGTGTTTCTGTTGTTGAATATTCAGATGCACCTGTAACGGAAAGCATAAAGCAAATTTGGAAGAAGGTAAAAATTTAGATTACTTTATTTTATAGCTTAAGGATTTTGGTTCTCTTTCCATGTGAAAGATGACAATTGATTTCAGTATTTTTCTTACAGATTCTATTTGTTGTTCTGAGAATGGAATCTTGTTATCTCTGGGGGGAGGGTTTTTTTTAACCCATTTGATGAATGCATTCAATTCGGGTTTAATTTCTTCTTTTTTTTGTCGTGCGCAGTTGTTGCAGAAAATTCCATCCCTGTTTAAAGAAAGCCATCCATGATCGGTGATCTCATTTCTGCATTTCTTGCATCTTTTGAAATCTGGAAGGAGTCCGTTTATTTTTAAGAACCAGGCTTCAAAATATGCACTTAGAAACTCCGGGTTTGTATATGTTTTGAATGCTTGAAGTGTTGAAAGGAGCAGGCGGAAGAGAGTATCATCTTTTGACTTTGCAGGGAAAAATTGTTCAATGAGTTCAGAAAAATAGCTGAGTGTTAAAGATATATCCAGGTCTTTCTGAATATCGAAGAATGACTCGAGCAGATCACAATTGCTGATGGTTACTAATTCTTTCCGCTCTTTTTCATAATAAAAAACCTTAACATATGACATAGGTTCTAAGCTGCTTCCAAAGCGGTTTGCAAATTTTCTTGCTCCCTTTGCGATTCCTCTGAATAGGCCAAAATCTCTGGAAAAAAAGACAACTAGTTTGTCCTGTTCCCCGATATTAAATGTTCTTAAAACAAATGATTCGGATTGAGCTAAAGGCATAGGAAAAATTAAGTGATGTATTTGAGAAAGATAGTCCCTAGTGTAAGGAATGAAAGTAAACCGAATGTGTCTGTACACATCGTAAGGAAGTTAACTGAACCCAGGGCTGGGTCCAACCGGATAAGTTTCAAGAATAAAGGGATTAAAGTGCCGAGAAAAGCGGCGACGAAAAGATTGATGATAATAGACAGGCCTAAAATAAGGCCGAGAAAGGGATTCCCAATTATTAAATAAGAAGCAATAGCTAGAATGGACCCAAGAATCAAACCATTTCCAAGTCCGACCAAAACTTCTTTGAACAGAGCCTTTCTTGCAGAAATCCATTCGGCTTGTCCAATAGCAATTTCGCGTACAATGATAGCAATAGTCTGATTTCCGGCAATACCGCCAAGCGCAGCAACAAGAGGCATGAAAACAGCAAGAGTGATAGCCTGTTGAATCGTTCCTTTAAAATGGTTGACGACAAGAGGAGCAAGTGAGGCTGTAAATAGGCTTATCAGAAGAAAAGGAAGCCTTTTTTTTATGGAGGAGATAGGCTTATCTTGTATCCTGTCTGTTGTATCCAGAGATACCATTTTATACATGTCTTCCGTGGCTTCCTTGTCTATAACGTCTATGATGTCATCTACGGTCACGACTCCAACAAGCCTGTTTTCGGAATCAATGACCGGGATAGCTACAAGATTATAATCTGCAACGTTTCGCGCGACTTCTTCCTGATCGGTTTCAGTATGCACACTGATAACCTCTTTTGTCATGATGTTTTTTAATGGTGTATCAGGACGTGAAAATAAGACTTGTCTTAATGATACGACTCCAACCAGTTGATTCTGGTTATTTACAACATATAAATAGAAAGCGGATTCTACATCCCCTTCAAGCTGCATCGCTGTAATGGCATCTGAGACTTTAGTTTCATGATTCAGGGCGTAGAAATCTGGCGACATGATTCGACCTGCAGTTTCTTCCTCATGGTGAAGGAGGCCTTTAATATCCTCTGAAGGTTTCTCTTCCATAGCTTCCAGAACAGATTTCTGCATCTCCTCTGGAAGAATTTCAAGTATAGGAGCAACATCGTCAGAAGGAGTCATTTGGAATAACTCTGAAATCTGTTTCACCGGAAGCTCCTGTAATATTTGGGCACTATCTTCAGGGTATAATTCACTCAAGACTTCTGTAGCTTTCTCTTTTTGTTTTTCGTAGAGCGTATTAAAGAGAGTCAGTTTTTCTCTTATAATAAGGTGGGTCATGATAGAAGAGATGTCAGACGGATGAATATTTTTTACAAGGTTCCAAAGGCGTGTAATGGCTCCCATGTTTATGAATTTCCGTATGGAATTGATTATTAGTCTTTGTGCTTGAATTTTCATTTTTTCCTTAAATTTTCGCCTTTTACAATAACATAAATATTTTAGTCAGTAAATGGAAAATAAAAGTGATTTTCAAGGTTGGTTTCCATTTTTTATGAATAATCCAGGTTAGTGCTGTTTATATGCTGATAGATTGATTTGCTGAGCAGTCAGGTTATAGGTTTGTTTACCCGAGGAATGATATTTTCATGTTTTTTATTTTCTCGCAGAGAAGTTCTTTTTCAATATTAAGATTTGAAGCTGTTTTGGTAAGGTCCCAGCTGTGTTTCATTAAAGATTTATGGATATATACTCTTTCGAATTGTTCTCTTGCCTGCATAAGAGGCTGATCCTCTATTAATCCGGGGATGAATTGTGATTCTCTTGGTTCAACAAGTAAATATAGATGGTAGGCTTTAATTTTGTCTTCCTTTATCATTATCACGAATCTTTCAATCACGTTGATGAGTTCACTCACATTTCCTGGCCAGTCATAGTTAATAAAAGCTTCCATAGCTTCTTTATCCATATTCTTTTGTTTTTTCCCAGATTCAATTGAGAAATATTTAAGAAAATAGTTTATTAATAAAGGAATGTCTTCTTTCCTTTCTCTTAAGGGAGGAAGAACCATTGGAATGACATTAAGTTTAAAGAAGAGATCCTTTCTGAATTTTCCTTCTGCGATGCAGTCACTCAGATTCTTATCTGTTGCAGCAATTATTCTTGTGTCAGCTGATATAAGATCCGTCGAGCCTAATGGTTCAAATTTTTGCTCTTCTATAAACTTGACCAGTTTAACCTGAGTCTTTAGGCTTAGCCCTCCGATTTCGTCCAGGAAAAGAGTCCCTCCGTCTGCAATCAGAAGTTTCCCTTTTTTATCCTTTACAGCATTTGGGAAGGTCCCTTTAACGTACCCGAAAAGTTCGCTGTCGATCAGGATTTCAGGGATTGCTGCGCAGTTTATCTGAATAAACCTTTTGTTTTTTCGTGGACTTTTCTGATGGATTAAATGGGCAATGAGTTCTTTTCCACTTCCATTTTCACCATAGATAAGGACTCGGCTGTTAGTAGGGGCAACCGTCTCTATTTTAGCCTTAAGTTTTTGAATAGGAAGGCTTTTTCCAATGAGTTGATATTTTGCCTTTATTTTTTCTCGGAGTTGGATATTTTCTTCTTCCAAACTTTTTTGTTTTAATGAGTTTTTTACGGTTAAAACAATTTTTTCCAGTGAGAGAGGCTTCTCCAGAAAGTCGTATGCCCCGAGTTTTGTAGCTTTTACAGCGGCCTCTACAGAACCATGACCTGTGATCATGATTACCTGATTGTGTTCTTCCATAGTTTTGATTTTCTCTAAAACTTCAATTCCATTCATTTCAGGAAGCCAGATGTCAAGAAGAATCAAGTCGAAATTTTCTCCTTTCAGCATATCGAGGCCTTTTTCTCCTGTATTGGTTGTCTTAACTAAATAATTTTCGTCTTCAAGAATTCCTTTTAATGAGGACCTAATTCCGTCTTCATCATCAATGATAAGAATTTTGTCTGTAGTCATGTTGGTATCCGAATGATGAATTTGGCCCCGCAGGGTTTATTGCTTTCAACCTCGATTGAACCGTTATGTTCGTTTATGATTTGATGAACTATTGCTAACCCCAAACCGGTTCCTTTCTTTTTTGTTGAAAAATGAGGGAGAAAGAGTTTTTCCTTGTCTTGAATAGAAATCCCAGGGCCAGAGTCAGAAATTTCTATTTTTACTACTCGATTCTCTTCCTCATATGATGTGCGGATCTGAATTTTCCCTTTCTTATTCATGGCATCTATAGCATTGTCAAGAAGGTTGATGAAAACCCGCCTCATCTGTTCGGGGTCAATTTGTATAATGGAAGTAACCTCCGAAGAGAAAAGAGTCTCGAATTCTATATCAGTGAATATCCCTTTAAAAAGGGAGATTGTTTGTGTGATTATTTCATGTATATTTCCCGATTGAAGCCTGATGTTTGGCATTCGGGCAAAGTTGGAAAATTCATCGATGAGAGATTTTATGATTCCAGCTTCGTTGACTATAGTATTAGCTCCTTCTTTGATGATCTTATTTGGGTCTTTCCCTGGCTTTTTTAAATTTTTAATAATTCGTTCTGCGGAAAGTTGGATTGGAGTTAGAGGATTCTTGATTTCATGAGCGACTCGTTGAGCGACTTCTTTCCAGGCCGCGATTTTTTGTGCTTTTATGAGTTGAGTTAAATTGTCAAGTACGATGATTATGCCTGAAAATTTATTGTTATATTGTCTCAGTGGAGATAAGGTTAAAGAAAGAATTGTGCTCTGGTTGCCAAAATTTATTTGTATCTCTTTTTCGGACAATTTGAATTTATTCTTCATTCCGTATTTAATATTATCCAGGATTTCTGAATATTTAGAATCGCTAAGGATCTTTTCGTAACTTTTACCGATGGGGTTTTTTTCTTGTAATTCCAACATATCGCGGGCAGAAGGATTAATGGTTGTAATAATACCTTCTGCATTCAAGGTGATGACTCCTGTGGTTATATTATTCAAAACAGTTTCGATGTACTGTTTCCTCGATTCCAGTTCTGAGGTTTTTTGGGCAATATTGTGATGGCTCTCATTTAAGTCAGATACCATCTGGTTAAAGGAATCAATGAATGTTCCCAGTTCATCAGAAGCAGGATCCTCAACCTTAATATTTAAATTTCCTTTAGAAACTTCTTTGGTTGCTTGGGCGAGCTTTTCAATAGGAACAGTAATTCCTTTGGCCAGATGAAATGCTATCCAACTTGCCGCAAAGATGATGAGAAGCGTTATGAAAATTAGGGTCATTAGATACAATGATTTTACAGGGTCTTTCTGTATTTTTATCTGGCGGTATCTCTGAACGTAGGCAGTAATATTGTTGATTTTCTGAGCGTAATTTTGTTGAAGATATTTTCCTGTAACAATCAGGAGATTGTCTTTGTCCTGGATGTTGAAAGAAAGCCCCCGCCTTATCATTTCTCCTGTGCCCATCGGTTCGATAGTACTGAATTCTTCACCGAGCTGGGCTCTTTTGACTATGTTTTCCTTTAAAGTGTGGTAGTCCCGAAGAGGAAGGTCCGGATTTAGGTAAGAAAATAATTCTTCATCGTTTAAATAAATTCCGATTTCGTCGAGCTTATATTCAGTCAATTTATCCTTGACGAATTCCATTAAAGGAGCTCTTTGTTCTATGTTTATGAGTTTTTGTTTTTGGATGGCTTTGCCAAGCTGCTTGGCATAATGGAGAGTTATTTCTTCTGTGTTTAGATAGAATCCATCAGCTAGACCTTTTGTATCGTTCAGGATTTTATCGATAGGGGTCTTGAACCACTGCTCGATGTTTCTGCTGATCATGTCGCTTGCAAAGAAGAAAAGAAGGAGTGTTGGAATAAGGGATAATGAAATAAAGAAAAAGAGCAGCCTTGTCTTGAAATGAGAACCGGCAACCTTTCTTTTTCTTTCCAAATAGAGTTTTGCCAAGTTTCTGCCAAGTACAAATAGAAGAATAAGAAAAAGAAGAAGAACGATGATTTGTAGAGAAGAAAGGAGGACATTTGTTACTGTAGTTGAGGAAAATTGTTGAGTCTCGCGGATAAAAAACTCGATAGCAAAAAATAGAATGATAAGCAGGACAATAATAGCACCGATAACGCGCGGTNCCTTGTTCTTTGATTCTTCCATTGTTATTTTATTTTAGCATTTGTTTTAGTGTTTTACTGTGTATTATTATTCGAGGAATTGTTGGAAATTGTCTGGGGTTATTCTGATATTTTTAACAACAGCACCAGAACGGCCAAGGGATTTCCCTTTTTTGTTGTTTATAGTATAAGAAAATCCGCCTGCATTTCCTATATTGAAGAGTATTTCTTCGAGAGCGACTGTTTTGAATTTTTCTCCAGGCTGTTTAAGACTGTTTAGTTTTTCAATGCCGTCTGCATAGACTTGAATCCAGGTTTCCTGATGGAAAGAAATTTCGAGATTCAATACTTTTTCTTCTTCCATTGATTCATTTACAGGAGAAGGCAGGATTATATCTTTTTGAGCTATTTTATAAGTTGGGAGAGGTATAGGGATATTGGCGGGTTCCTTTTTGTGGAATATAAAATAAAGGGATAAAGGAATTACTAAAATAAGAAATATTAATATTGCAAGATGAATAATATTTTTTATTTTATGATTGGTTGTTATACGAATTTTCTCTTGTTTGTTTTCCTCTTCCAGGGTTTGTTCCTGAAGTTGCATGATTTCATAGTATTTATTCATGACTGCATCTTCATCTAAGCCAATATAACTGGCATATGTGCGTATGATGCCCTTGGTAAAAAAATCTCCTGGAAGCATATCCAATTGATCTTCTTCTAATGCTCTCAGGAATCTTAAGTTTATCTTTGTTGAGTCAGCAATTTCTTTTAGAGTTATCCCTCTTAATTCGCGTTCCCTTTGGAGTTCTTGCCCAATGGATACCATTTTTTGAATTTTAAGATAAGAACATCTCTATGTCAAATCAGTATAGGCCGAACTGTCCATAATAAGTCATGTTTTTAGAAAACGGGAGAGAGAGCTGAGGCTTCCTAAGAACCCGATTACTGCACCTGCTGCAAGGAGTGCGATGACCTGCGAAAATGAAAGATAACGGAACTTTATGATATCGCTCATAACTCCCAGGGATGAGCCTAAATACAGAGGAAAAATTTCTATCAGCAGTAAAAGAAGAATAAATGATAGTATTCCTCCTATTATTCCTAAGATAATCCCCTCAAGAAGAAAAGGAATTCTGATAAAAGAATTAGTTGCTCCGGACAAGCGTAGAATTTCGATCTCATTCTGCCTGGCAAAGACATTTAACTTAATGATATTGGAAATAATAAAGAAGGATGCAAGAACCAATATCCCTCCCAAAAAGAATCCGACAGTTTTTACCAGTTTGCTAAGAGATTTCATCCTTTCAATCCAGTCTTTGTTGAACTGGATATCTTCAACTCCAGGTGTATTTTTCATGTTATTGATGAAGTTTGAAGTTTTATCAGAAGAAATGCTTTCTTCCTTTAGGGTAATTTCGAAGGAAGGAGGAAATGGATTAATTTTTAAATTTTCAATGATTCCTTGAAGGTCAGGAAATTTCTCTTGAAATTTTTCTAAGGCCTGATTTGAACTAATAAATTGAGTCTTTATGACCAATGTAGAATTTTTAATTTTTTCTTCGAGGGCTTCTATATCCTTTTCTGGCAGGTTCTTATCTAAGAAAAGAACAGCGACCATGTCTTTTGAAATCTGCTTGGCGGTATATTGAAGATTATTAGATAGAGAAAGAAAGATTGATATGATAAGGAAAGATAAACAGATGATTGTGACAGAAAAAAAATTGCGGGTTTTATACTGCCAGAGATTATTCAGGGTCTCTTTGAAGAAATATTTAGTTTTTTGAATAATCAGAGAGTCTCCTTTTTCAACAATTTTCCTTTATAGAGAAAAATGATGTTATTGCCAAAGTGTCGGATCAGTTCACGATCATGAGTGCATATGATGACAGTTGAACCTTTCTTGTTGATTTCTTTGAATAAGCTCATAATTTCGAAAGCAAGCTCGGTATCAAGGTTTCCGGTTGGCTCGTCGGCTAATATGATTTTAGGATTATTTACAACCGCCCTGGCAATAGCCACTCTTTGCTGTTCACCGTAAGACAAACGGGAGGGATATTCCCACATTTTGTGATGGAGGTTGACCATCTGCAGGGCATTAAAAACTCTTCTTCTTATTTCTTTACGGGGAAGGCCGAGAATCTGAAGTACTATTGCAACATTATCAAAAACCTTTTTATTGGAAAGCAGGCGGAAGTCCTGGAAAACGATTCCTGTAGTTCGTCTCAATTGATATATTTTATGGTTGGGAATACGGAGTATGTTTCTTCTGTCAACAACAATTTGCCCTTGGGTAGGGTATAGCTCCCGAAAGATTATTTTAAGAAGCGTGGTTTTTCCCGAACCGCTTGGGCCTGTGATAAAATAGAAATCTCCCTTATTAATGCGAAAGGTTACATCCGAAAGGGCCCAATTAGGCTTTTGGTACTGCTTCCAGATGTGATATAGTTCTATCATTGCACTTTACCTGGGTTATTCATAAAAATTGCTGATAAGTCATAACAATTATACCTAGATTTGATCGTTCTCCATGAAACCCTCAGAACTAGTTTATCCTCTATCATATCGATAATATAATTTAAATTTATTATCAGCAATTTTTACCTTACAGGCGAGCCGATCTTGTTGCATCTGCTTCGTTACAGCGCATTCGTGGTGAAGGACCACAACTTCATGTGCTGTGCCTTGTATCTGCAGCAAGCTTGGCTCGTGAATAATCCACGTTCTCCTGGGTTATTCATAAAGAATGCCGACACCAATATTTATTTTCCATTCTTCAGCGTAGAAATTTTAAAAAAACAAA
>AWNV01000072.1 GCA_000493965.1 Candidatus Aminicenans sakinawicola JGI OTU-1 | reverse complement strand
ACCGCCCCTTTGATTATACAGTGCTCACACATCCATCAGGCCCGACTTCCTCGGATTCCCTCGAAGATCGACTCAGAAAGGCTAAATCTTTTAATGTCGCTTCCTCCATCCCCTCAAATTCATCCGCTTTGCCGTGTATAAATCAATCTCTATATGTTAGCCAAATCTTATCTCTTTGGTTCTTTATTATTTATAGGTTATAATTTAGGGTAGTCTGGACTGGCAGGATTTCATGAAGAAAGAACTGAATTAGTTTATATTATTCTAAAGTATCGGCATTCTTTATGGATAATCCAAGCTATTTTTTGTCAGGGTCAATAATGAAATTTTCTCTCATCAATAATTGTACTTCTTCCCTAGCCTTTTTGATTATTCCTTCAGCCAATTTATACCTTTCTTCTGCAGGAGCCTCGATTCTTGCAACTCCTTGTTCAATTGCTTTGGTTCCAACTGCAACAGCTTCTCTCGGAAAAAGTTCCCACTGATCCATATTGGGTATTATATAATCCTCGCTTAGGCCATGGTCTTCAGCTACTTTTGCCAATTCTTTTGCCGCTTCAATACACATTTCATCAGTTATTTTAGTTGCCATTACATCCAATGTTCCTCTGAAAATTCCGGGAAACCCGAGTGAATTATTAACCTGATTTGGGAAATCAGAACGACCTGTAGCAACAATTTTTGCCCCTGCTTCTTTTGCTTCCCACGGCCATATTTCAGGAACCGGATTGGCTGCAGCTAAAACAATAGAATCTTTTGCCATAACTCTGATGAATTCTTTCTTTATAATGCCAGCTCTTGACGCACAAAGCAGAACATCTGCTCCTTCCATTGCTTCTTTTATATCACCTTTGACCTGGTATTTATTTGTTGTTTCACAAATATGCCACTTTTCCTTGAAATTTTTCTGCAGGATCTCTCTATCTTCTCTGTCTCTATGTAAAATCCCTTTTGAATCCACTTGAATGATATTACCAGGCGTGACCCCTGCTGTTACAATCAATCTTTCTATAGCAATATTTGCAGCACCTGCGCCAACCATAGCTACTTTAATGTCTTCCAGCTTTTTCCCAACAATTTTCACAGCGTTGATCAGTCCGGCTACTGTCACACAAGCTGTTCCCTGCTGGTCATCATGCCATACGGGAATATGACATTCTTCTCTCAAAGTGTCTAATATATGAAAACATTTCGGATTTGAAATATCTTCAAGGTTAACTCCACCAAATGTCGGCTGTAACAGTTTGACTGTCTTTATGATTTCTTCCGGATCTTTTGTGTCAAGCATAATTGGAAAGGCATCGACGCCGCCTAGATATTTAAATAGAATGGCCTTCCCTTCCATAACAGGAAGACCAGCTTCAGGACCAATATCTCCAAGCCCAAGAACTCGAGTTCCATCGGATATAACCGCAACAAAATTAGCTTTGTTGGTCATTTCGTATACTTTTTCACTGTTTTTATAGATCTCTTTACATGGAGCAGCAACACCCGGAGTATACCATATGGCAAAATCATTAAAATCATTAATCCTGCACTTAGGCAATACTTCGATTTTACCTCTGTAAAATGGATGAAGTCGAATAGCATCCTTGGAAGGTTGTTCAGCCTTTGCTAACAGCTCTTCCACTGTGAAATCATTACTCATTTTATATCTCCTTAGATTATGACATATTTTCGGAGAGAAATTATATCTCTTCCCCTATGTATATAATATTATAAAAACATCTTATTATAGGATTCTTCTATTCAAAGTCAAGCTGTGATAGTCATCTGTGAAGAAAACATCTTTCACTGTTTTCTTCATCTGGTTTCTTAGTTATAATCATGGCAATATTATACTCATTGGCTTTATCGATAACTTCTTTGTCTCTTATTGAACCGAGCGGATAAATTATCGATGTGATTTTATTTTTTGCGGCAATTTCCACTACATCTGGAAAAGGCATAAACGCATCTGAAGCCATGACACATCCTTCACATCCATAACCCCTTTTTGAAAATTTAATAGCATCTTCTGCAGAATCGATCCTGCTTCGCTGTCCAGAGCCAATACCATGCACTTTATCCTTCATTCCTATAATAACTGCATTAGACCGAGTAAAACATGCTACATTCCAGTTGAAAATTGCAGCATCGATTTCATCTGGCGTTGGATTTCTCTCTGAAACAACCTCTACTGATTCACACGAGACGATTCTTGAATTAAATCTTTTCTGAACTAAAAGTCCTCCGGCCACCCGTTTAAATTCCAGATTTTCATCAACAGAGGGTTTATCAAAAAAGGACCCCATTTTAACGACTCTTAATGGCTTTCTTGTTGCGAATATTTCAATAGCCTCAGGCGTGAATTCTGGAGCATATACGACTTCAACATTTCTCCCTTTTTCAACAATATTTTTGGCCAATTCTTCATCGGTTTTGTAGTTAAACACATCTACACTTCCAAAGTTAGACAGAGGATCGCACTTCCATGCCTTTTCAAAAACATTCTCAGACTCATTTCCCATTGCAACACCGCTAGGCATCTCATGCTTTATTAAGGCACAAATATGTCTATTATATATGTCCGATAGTTTTTTTATTAACCTCTGGCCCAAGTCCATATCCCCGACATTTATATAACCTAAGCCTTTTGCCCCCTCTTGAATCACTCTCATAGTAGACATATTAGGACCACTCGCTCCTTCTTCTGTATAAAAAGCAGCAGGATATCCAGGATTTTCTCCATATCTCATTGAAAGTTTTTTCTTAAACTTAAGATTCCCAATATTTAATGTATCTGGGAATTCCTCTTTTACTTTTGTTCTGTATTGTTTCCTTGTAGTCTTTCCGATTGTAACCATATTATTTTTTCGTCCTTTCACACCGGTTTATAATAGATATATCATATTTATTTGCTTCTAATTCCTTATAAAAAATGCAGATAACAGACACCCTAAAATCCTCATCCTGAATTTGAGACCTCATAGCGTAATACACATCTCCTGCAACATCATCTACAGTTTTCCCGAACAGGTCTAAATCAACAGGTCCTCCATCAAATGAAGGTAGGGGGTCTATATTTTCTCCTGTATAAGTAGTAATCATTCTCCCTTTTCCTGCATTTAGTGGAACTTCAAAATAGTTTTTTGTTGAGGAACCGTCTTCTGCTCTTTTTATTATACCAAGGGCTGCCCTGTTTTCAGGAATTATACATCCGCTTATCCTGGGAGTAAATGCCGGAGCATCGGGTTCATAATCCCATCTACTGTGTGCAAGCTCCAGGATTTTAACCGGATTCTGACTTTGATGAACGCAGTTTTTTATATCCAAAGTCTGTTTTCCATTACTAACCGCAATTCCCCCAGAAATTAATATAGCGGGATATATTAGCAAATCAATATTCCCCTTATTTAATATCTCATCATCTACAGGTCTGACCCATGCTGTATCTTTCTCAAACTCAATTTTTCTAGCCTGGCTTGAAGGAGACCGCCCTGTAATCGCATAAACAACGACATTGTTTTCTCCCGACCTGTCTCTACCTAAGATTATCACTCTACCTGGATATTCTCTATCAGATAACTTTTCCAGGCCTTCAGTCATTTTTTATTTCCTATCATAAATAAAATCTTTCATTCAAATAAATAGCATATGAGATTTTTGAAGTCAAAAAATCAATATATTTTTCTTTATCTAAGAGATTTTATGATATCATTATTTTATATTTTTAGATAATTATTAAGAGGATATTATGAAAAAAGAAAACATACCTGTAGAAGCATATAAAGATTCAGTATTTTTAAACTCTCCCGAAGCCAGAAGCATAAGAATTCTGAGCGAATATCTAGGGCCGCTGAGCCGCCTTAATAAACTCAAGGTCAAGAGTACAATCCTTTTTCTCGGCTCCACGAGGGCAAAACCTGATTCTAAAAACTCGCTAACAACAAAATACTACTGGGAAGCAGAAGAACTTGCATATAAATTAACCAAATGGGCGATTAAAGTTAAACCTAAAGGAAAAAATTTTGTTATATGCACCGGAGGAGGGCCGGGCATCATGGAAGCTGCCAACAGAGGAGCATCTCGAGCTGGAGGGAAATCAATAGGAATGAATATATCCTTATCCTCTCAACAGTATCCAAATCCATATATATCCCCTAAACTTTCTTTTATCTTTCATTATTTTTTCATGCGAAAATTCTGGCTCATTAGTAAAGCAAAAGCCGTAGTTGCTTTTCCGGGAGGGTTCGGAACTTTAGATGAAGTGGTAGAGACATTGACTTTGATTCAGACGAAAAAAATTCAAAAAGAAGACATAGCTCCTTTACTTCTTTACGGAAAAGAATACTGGCAAGAGGTCATAAATTTTGATGCTCTCTTAAAATATGACACAATTGCTCCTGAAGACATAGATCTATTTTCTTATTACTCTACTCCGGAGAAAGCTTTTTCTTTCCTGAAGGAAAGATTAGAGAAATTTCTGCTCTAAATCTTGATTGATTGAATTGAATTTTTCTGGCATTATTATAGTCAGAAAGATGAAAATTTTAAGGGGAATATTATTCATTTTCGTCTTGACTGTATTTCTATCATCCTGTACTCGGATAAGATACAAACCTGCTCCAAATGTACAGAGGGGTCTAGCATCATGGTACGGGCCAGGTTTCCATGGAAAAGCAACTTCCAGCCAAGAAATTTTCAATATGAATGACATGACTGCTGCTCATAGAAGCCTCGCTTTTGGCACATATGTTATTGTGACAAATCTCAACAATGGAAAATCAGTAACGGTCAGAATAAATGACAGGGGTCCTTTCATAAAAGGTCGGATCATCGATCTTTCATATGCGGCTGCAAAAGTTATAGGAATAATCGCACCTGGTGTTGCACCTGTCAAGTTAGAGCCACTTCCAGGTGTTCCAGTTGAAATGTCAACACAAGAGCTCTCTGTCCAGGTAGGTGCTTTTATACTTAATAAAAATGCTATCCATCTAAAAAAGAAACTCCAGAAAAACTATAAAGGTGTATATATCTCTATTTTTAAAACCTCACATCAAACTTATTACAGGGTTAGAATCAAGGCTAAAAGCCTAGACATAGCAGAAAGAATTGCATTAAAACTTAACACAGAGGGCTTCACTGTCTTTGTGTTAGAAGAACACTAAATCCAACACACCTTTAATTTTTCTTAAAAAGATTTTATGAATAATCCAGTATGTTTTAATTCATTCCTTTTTTGCTAAAAGTAAAATTAAAATTTTATGTTCCCCTTCAGGCACCTTGACCTTTGTTGACTTTCCATCAAAAATCCGCTTAACCTGATCATCTACTTCCAGTTGATATTTTCCATCTGTAATGAACCGTATCTTTATCTCTCTTGGGCCAAGCGATTTTATCTCAAATGAAATTTCATTCTGAGAATACAGAAAATGTCTGAATACGGCACACCCGTTGATGATTAGGATCTTTTTCCCTTCTTCTTTTAACTGCATTTTCGATGGGGAAATCTCTATATCATAATGCCTTCCTTGAATAGAAACCCTAGACAATCTTCCTTTTTTCTTGGGATTTATCATTCCAAATCTAAATCCTTCCCATGGTGTAAAATCCAAGTATTCCTCTAAAGCAATTAATGCAAACAGAGGTCCCCAACTTTGATATCTTTGTCCCCCGGCTTCTCCAATCCTGGAATCAAAATTCTCAGGACATAGTTGGAAGTTTTCCCAGCTCCGGAGAAACAAGGAAGAGCTTTTTTGAGCAAATTCAGATGCAATAGCATCAAAATTGTATGCTTTCAGACCTTGATAAACCAGGTAATTAGTAGGAGGCCAAATTGTTCCTCTCCAGTACTGCTGATCTTTAAAGGCTGGGTCATCACGGGAAACTGTTGGCAACACATAATCTCCCCAGAATTCCTTCTCATTAAGCAAGTGTTTTATCATCCGGACAGCATTTTTTCGGTTTGGAATACGTGCCAACAAGGGATAAAAATTCGACGCTGCTTTTCTTGATGAAAATCTTCCATCCCAGTAACGGTCAAAATAGAATCCTTCTTTCTCATTCCATAGATAGTCATTGATAAGGGCTTTCATTTTTTCATATTCAGCCATATAAACTTCATATTCTTCTCTCATGTCGAGCACACTGGAAATTTGAGCTAAACACCAGGAATCAAACGTGTAAAGAGAATTCAAATCAAGGCAATTCATCATTAAAGTCCCTGTTTCATCATTGAAAGAGGCCTCATCCCAATTAGGAAGATCATCCTGCCCTGATTCCCACATTGCACGTGTTTTCCCTTCAGCATTCTTCTCCCAAGATGGAACACTTTGGGCAATAAGTTCCTTATCTGATCCCCACTCAAGAAGACCATCTCCGTTACCATCTCTGCGTATCTGGCCGCTGTCTTTTTTCGCTTTCCAGAAAGAGTGCCATTTCTTAAGATATGGATAAGCAAATTTCAAAATCTCCATATCACCAATCTTTTCAAACAGTTTTAACACAACATAAGAACCAACAGGAGGCTGCGAACGGTCACTCGCTCCTCCGAATCTCCCCCTCCAGTTAGGAATATTTCCATTTGGGTATTCTGTTTCCAGGACAGCTCTCAAAATATCCTCAGCATGTTTAGAACTCTCTATTGAGACTTCTAATGCATTAAAGAAAGAGTCCCATTCAAAAATTGTCCAGTGATCAGGAGTCCCATCTGGCTTTGGAAAAATCCATCTACGGCCAGCTGGAACATAAATCCGATGTTTTCCCGGCTGGTAAAGCGTCATCCAAAAAAGGTTGTTGGTTATTGCTTTAGAAACTCCTTTATATATTCCTTCAATCTTAACTCTTTTCTTTTTGTACCTTTTCTCCTCTTCTTCTAAAATAGAATCAATAGTCTTTTCATTCTTATATCGATAAATATGGTTTCTCAATACTCTAGCATCCTCTCCAAGTCCTGCTACAAAATATAACTTCCTTTCTAAAGAAAAAGACAGGGCAATTTCTTCACCTTGAGATTCAGTAATCAAATCCCCCTTACGGTTCATCCAGATTAAATAATTGCTTCCAACAGGGGACATACTTTTTCCAGTTATGTGGCTGTCAGGAAGAAACTGGTACATTCCACTAAGATCCCAAGGAAAATAATGAATTAGGTGGATTTCTATATCCTTAGGCCCTTTGATTTTTCCAACAACGGTTCTCTCATCCTGACGAGACCATTCAAAAACTAACGTAGATGATTTTGAGGATGGCTTTTTGTGAATAGGGGTCTCTCTCCCCTTTCCAAATGGAAGACTTAAATCTATTTTTATCCTGGCATATCGGCCATCAGGAGAATGAGGGCCAACCTCTGAAATAAGATAAAAAATGTCTTCCTTATCTGCAATCTCATTATTTCTTTTTATTCTTATGCGAAAAGCAAAGACACTATTCTCCTCATGAGCTAATACCAAACCAGCCCAAGCTTTCCCCTCTAAAGAACCTATGTAAACATCCTTCCATGGATAATATATTTCCGAATTAGCCAAAGATACTAAAAATAAAAACAGAAGAAAAAATATGCTAATTTTTTTCATGCCAGTAATCATATCAAAAGCAGATTCTTATTAAAAATAATTTAAGGCAATTTTATCTTTAAAGCAACAGTTTTCCTTTAGCTGTCATAAACTTCATCTGAGAATTATTCCTCATTTCCCTGCATCAATCCCAGAAAAAGCCAATAAGCTCCCTATTTCTTTTGAAGCATTAAGTAACATATTTTATTTCATCTTGATAATTTAAAAATTCTCCGGATGCAAAAATCGAATCTATTTCTTTAAATAAAATTTCAATTTCTTCATCCTTTGTATAAAAATGAGGGCCAATCCTGATTACATCTGGCTCATTGTTTTCGCCTTTCCTGAAATCAACCTTGATCCTTCTTTCTTCCAATGCCTGTTTAACTTGAAAAGCATGAGATATTACTATAGAAACCGCTCCTCCCCTATGGTTTTTATCTTCAGGAGAAAATATTTTGTAGTTTCTTTCCCTTGCTTTTTCAATTGTTAACCGGGTTTGTGAAAGAGATTTTTGTCTTATCTGAGAACTGCCAATTTCCTGGATAATCTTCAATCCGGCTAAAGCAGTATAAAGGCAAGTGACAGGAGGAGTGCCTGACATAAATTTGTATGATCCTTCAGTATATTTCATTTTTTCCCTGAAGGAAAATGGAGACTTATGTGCAATCCACCCTGTCAGGTAAGGATCCAATCTGGATGCCAACTCGGGTTTAACATACAAAAAAGCATTTCCGGGACCACCACAGAGCCATTTCAAACAACCTCCAATATAAAAATCAACGTCAAGCTTTTTTACATCAACAGGGATCGTCCCAGGAGCATGATATCCATCAATAACAGTTATGGCTCCGACCTTACGGGCCCGGTACGCAATTTTTGCAATGTCCTGAATATAACCAGATTTGAAATAAACATGAGAAGTAGCAACAAATAGTGTTTTTTCATCCACTCGGCTTAATATTTCTTCAACATGAATATAAGGGTGTCCGTGACTCCTTATTTTATCGATATCCCAACTCATAAATTCAGCAATTTTAGTAATTGCATAAATTGAAGAAGGAAAATCCTGATCTGTTATCACAATCTTATTCCTTTTTTCATTTTTTGACATAAATTTTGTAGAAAGTGCCACCCAATGACCAAGGGTTGCATTGACCATCATAGTTACTTCATTTTCACCTGCATGAAGAAGAGCTGCAACCCGATCCCCTATTTTTCGCGGAAGATACCACCATTCTTTCTGCCATGCAGTCACTCCTTCCTCTGACCATAAGGAATAATACTTCTCCAGTTCTCCCTTTACCCTTCCTGGAACAGCCCCCAGCGAGTTGCTAATTAGATAAACACAATTCTTTAAAATTGGAAACTCCTTCCTTAAAGAAGATAAATCCCGTTCTAAATTCCATTGCTTTTTCAACATTGTTTAATCCCAATAATCAATAATTACTCAGCGATATTTTTCCTTTACTGCCTGTTTCTTAAGCAGGCAAACCGTTTTTAACATAATAGGACACAACTTCTATAAACATGTCTAATTCTCGAAGCATTGTATATATGCTGGGTGTCACACGTATCCCCGTGATATTTTCCCCCTTTCCATCTGGAGCAGGAATCCATACTCCAGTAGTATAAATCTTATGTTTTTGTAAAAGAACTTGATCAAGCTTGCCCATATCCATATTTTCAACAAGAAAAGTACCTATACCGCAAGACTGCTTCCGGTCAAAAGAAGTTAGAATCTTCACTCCAGGAAGTTTTTCGAGATTCTTGGCCCAATAATCCCTGAGATAACGCAGCCTCTCTTCTTTTCTTTTCCCTCCAATACCATGATGAAAGGATAACGCATCACCTACAGCAAGTTTTAAATACTCCGGATGAGTACCAATATTCTCAAACTTTCTTATGTCATCACTCAGCGGATCAGGAGCAGGAAAAAGAGGCCATATATTCTTGATCTTCTCTTTTTTTACATAAAGAAAACCTGTACCAATCGGAGCCATCATCCATTTATGCAGATTAGCTCCATAGATTTCACAGCCTAAATCTTTTTGTTTAAATTCAAAATGTCCAAAGGCATGGGCTCCATCAATAACAACTTCAATTCCGCGTTTCCGAGCCATCTGGCATATCTCTCTTACAGGAAAAATTTGTCCTGTGAGATTTGTAATATGACAAAAAAGAATCATTCTAGTCCGGGAAGTGACATTCTTTTCAAAAAGGTCAGCTAGATCTTTTATGTTCTCAGGAGGATAATGGAAGGAAAAAGTCTTGACTTTGATTCCTTCTCTTTTTTCTCTTTGGTAAAGAGCATTTTTCATAGAAGGATAATCATGAGTCGTTGTTAGGATTTCATCTCCTGTTTTCAATTCGATTCCGAGAAGCGCAATTTGTAACGCCTCAGTTACATTCCTTACAAGTGCAATCTCTTCAGGAGAACAGCCGAAGGTATCTGCAAGTTTCTTTCGAATGAGTTCCTTTCTCGGTCTTAGAATTCTCCAGGAGTTATAAGCAGGAGCCCCGTTAGAGAAATCCATATAACGTTTAACAGCATCCATAACAATTTTGGGTGCTGGATGCACTCCTCCATTATTAAGATTAACAAGACTTCGGTCAATATTAAAAGCCTGTTGAACATAAAACCAAAAACTTTCATCTCTTGCAGCATCAAAAGGAGATAAACTCTTTATTTCATCTAATTTTTTCTTGAGTGCGGCATGGGCATTTCTGCTAGACAAGCCGAAAGCACCTAAACTACCTATGCCTAATCCAAGGCCTTTAAGGAATTGCCTGCGATTCGTTTGCATCTTTTCCTCCCTTTTAATATTTCAATTAACCCGTTTTAAACATACCATATAAATATGCAAAACGTAATAAGAATTTCTTGTTTTTCCATATCTCACTCGACTTTTTTACTCTTTTTTCTTATAATTGAAAAGAACTGACACAGATCAAAAGGAGGTTTTTATGAGAAAAATCATTTCATTTATTTGCATTGCCTTTTTAATTAGTTCCTTATCTTGGGCAAAAGTTGGAGACATCCTTAAAGTAATTAAAACACCTGGCCCATGTCCAACAGGACTGACATTTGATGGACAAAACCTCTGGTTGGCTGATAACTTTACAGACAAAATATATAAAATTGAACCACAATCAGGAAAAATTCTTAAAAGTTTCGAGTCTCCTGGTCACCATCCGGAAGGATTAGCATGGGATGGAAAAAACTTATGGCATATCGATTCTGGAGAGAAATCCATGTACCTCATTGACCCGGAAACAGGAAATGTACTGCTGATCTTAGAATCAAATAGCCAGAATCCACGAGATCTCACTTGGGATGGAAAGTATATATGGGTTACAGACTATAAAAGCGACATTCTTCTTAAGGTTTCTATTGAAGATGGGATGATGGTTCAAAATTTCCCTTCTCCTGAAAGAGAACCGGCTGGATTAACCTTTGATGGTAAGTATTTATGGGTAACAGACCGCGGCTCAGACAGGATTTATCTTGTCAATCCATCAGATGGAATGTGTCTTTCCTCTCTGCATTCATACGGCCCCTTCCCTTACGGACTAGCCTGGGGTAATGATGTTCTCTGGAATGTTGATTATGAGAATAATGAAATATATCAGATAAAAGTATTCTGTAATGATATTCTTTCCAGACTGGACAAACGTGATATGTCACTTCACTTTATCAAAGAATTTCGAAACTATGGTCCCGGCACAGTAAAGACCCTCGATATTTATCTCCCCCTCCCCAAAAATAGAGACAATCAAAGTTTATCAGGGCCTATTCAGTTTGATTCAAAACCGGAGGAGATTATAGAAGACAATTGGGAACAAAAAATTGCTCATTTCCATTATGAAAATTTAAAAAGCTATTCAGTAGTCAAACCAGGCTGGAAAGTTAATTCCAAAATTTACTCAACAGAGTACTTCATTTATCCTGATAAGGTTGGAAACTTAGAAGATATTCCCGAAGACATAAGAAAAAAATACACTCAGGATGGAGATAAATACTGCATTCACGATCCCTTTATCCAGAATCTTGCTCAAAAAATTGCTGGGAAAGAAAAAAATCCATATTGGATTGCTCGCCGAATCTATGACTATTTAGGAAAACACTTCAGCTATAACCTTAAACCTCTAGGAGGATGGAACCCTGCTCCTACGGTACTTAAAAGAGGCACAGCCTCCTGCTCTGAGTACTCTTACTGCATGATTTCTCTCTGTCGGGTTCTCGGTGTTCCCATTCGATATGTTGGTGCAATAAGCCGTAGAGGAGATGATGCCAGCATTGATGACGTATTTCACAGATGGACAGAAGTTTACTTACCTCCATATGGATGGATTCCTTTTGACGCCAACAAAGGTGATCAGAATTTGCCAGGCAGAAAGGTTTTAGGGATTGGAAATGTAGATGCTCGTTATATTATCACAACTGAAAACGGCGGCGGGGATAAATATCTGTGGTTTGGTTATAATTACGGTTTCAAATGGACATCAGAAGGAAAATGCCGTATTCATGAAGAAAGTTATGGACTCTGGTCACCTCTAGGAGATAAGAAACATTTTAAACCTATAAAATAAAAGCAATATAGTTCAAAGATCTAAAGGCGACTTTTTATTTTGAGGCTTTCTACCATAGAATAAATCATCTGAAAATATTGCTGATGAGTGTACAGTTGAAGATTTTGAAATGACTTTTCTTATTAAGTTATGAAAAAGATTATCCGGCTTGCTGTAAGGACAAACAAAGACACATGTTGCACAATCTGTTCCAACTTTTCTCCAAAATCTGTAGCATTCTTCCCTGTTAATAATCCACTTTAAAACCCCATTCTCTTTGACCTTTTCACTATAAGTGATGGCTTGAGCAGGACAGTTTCTGGCACATTTTTGACATTTTGCACAAAAATCCTGAACTCCAAAATTTTCGGGTCTATCAACAATCAAAGGAAGATCTGTTGTTACTAGCCCAAGTCTTACACGCGGACCAAATTTCTTAGTCACAAGAATCCCCATTCTCCCTAACTCTCCTAGCCCTGCCTTCCAGGCAAGAGGAACAAGCATTGCCTGATAATTGCTTCCGGCAATATGAGCTCTTGATGAATACCCTAACCTGCGAATAAAATTGGCGGCAATTATAGATATTTTTGCTGTTTCAACGTATTTCTTAGCAGTCTCAACAATTACAGGAGATTTAGGGGAAGTTCTGATCATCTCATAATCCATTTCTACTGCGAAGACAACAGCGTATTTATCATTATTTTCTATTTTTTCTCCATATTGTTCAGGCCCACGACCAACATTCGAATAAAGATAAGATTTATCTAGTTCACAAATGCCGCAGATATCAGAACCCATGTATCTTATAACGTTCTTTATAACCTTTGTGTTTTTATGAGGTGATAATTCGATTCTCTCTGAGCCTTTAACTCCCTTAACATTCGTTAACTGAGCTTCAAGAAAATCAAATTCTGCATTTGCCAGAGAAAAAAACAGTGGACTTTTCTTTACATGAGGAGAAGATAAAATATCTGGAAGTTTTCTTATTTCATCATCAATCTTCTTATATATAGAATTTTGTTTGTAATATTCTTTGAAAATTTCAGACCCTTCTCTATAGTCAAAGCGGGCAAAAATGACATCCCTCTCATCTATTTGCTTCTGTTCCCCAACAATTTCAGTCTTTCTCTTTGGAGATGGAGAAAATATCAAAATAATAAAAGCAGTGGCAATAACAATAAAAACACTTCCAAAAATCCAATTTTTTAGTGATAAAGGAATGAAAAAAAGGAGAGAATTAATGCATATCAAAAGCAACAAAAAAAATAAACTACGTTGAAATGCTTTTTTTTCTCTCCCTACCAGGCTAAATACAGCGAAAGAAACAAAAAAAACAATTAAAATTATAAAAGAAATCTCACCTGCTACTGTCCAAATACCCATGACCAAAAAATAATAAACTCTTATTTTAAAGTCAATCTATTATATTTTTAGTTTAATTCAGAACCTCTCCCTTCCCTAATTTTTGGTCACGACGATGAACAAATTGTAATCTCCCATAGTAATATAGTAATAAAGTATAGTATGAAAGTATTCTAGAGGAGCGATATTATTAAATCAAAACTGTTCATTTTTTTCCTACTTTAATTGACTGAATCCTCAAATTCTGTTAATTTAAATTAGAGTGATTGTTATAATAATATTAGAGGGGCAGATTAAGAAGGCAATACATAAAAGAACAAAATAAACCAAAAATATTTTCTCTCTTATTGCCTCTCTTGATATCCTCGCCTAAAAAATTTTTAAAGGAGAATTAGAAATGAAAAAAATTCTTGTGTGTGATGCCTTAAATACAGAGGCCTTTGAAGAGCTTAAATCCATTCCTGACTTTGAAGTCACCTTAAAAACAGGTATGGATGAGGCAGAACTCATTAAAACAATTCCTGAATTCCATGCAGCAGTAGTTAGAGGCGCCACAAAAATCAGGAAAAAAACTATTGACGCAGCCTCAAATCTTGAAATCATTGTAAGGGCAGGAATCGGCCTTGACAACATCGATGTTACAGATGCTGAAGAGAAAGGAATCCAGGTCGCAAATACGCCCTCATCCACAACAATTTCCGTTGCTGAGCATGCTTTTGGGTTAATGCTTGGAGCCGTACGAAACCATGGAAAGGCCAACATTTCTATGAAATCCCATAAATGGGAGAAAAAAATCCTTTCAGGCACAGAACTTTATGGAAAAACATTAGGTATTATCGGAAGTGGGAGAATAGGCCTTGCACTTGCCCAACGTGCACTTGCTTTTGGAATGAAAGTTATTATTTACGATATTATCCAAGTCAAAACAGACATGGATGCAACGCAGGTATCTCTGGAAGAACTTTTGCAACAGTCAGATATTATCTCACTTCATCTCCCCTTGACCGAAAAAACAAAATATATCTTAAGTGACAATGAATTTAATAAAATGAAGGCTGGAGTTATTATTGTTAATGCTTCTAGAGGAGGAACTGTGAATGAAAATGCTCTTCTAAATG
>AWNV01000071.1 GCA_000493965.1 Candidatus Aminicenans sakinawicola JGI OTU-1 | reverse complement strand
AAGGAGGAAGGAGGGCGGCACACGCCGTTTTTCACTGGGTACAGGCCGCAGTTTTATTTTCGCACGACAGATGTTACAGGTTCGGTGAAGTTACCTGCTGGGGTAGAGATGGTGATGCCAGGTGACAATGTGAATTTGGAGATGGAGTTGATAACAGATGTAGCGATGGAGAAAGGGTTGAGGTTTGCAATTCGAGAGGGAGGTCGGACTGTAGGAGCGGGGAGTGTTACTGAGATATTGGAATGACCGACCGCTTGCCTTTGGATCCTGATAACCGGTGGATAAAATAAATATAAGAAAGGCTGGAAAAGATAAGAATTAAGAGGTAAAATATAGGATTTTAGAAAAGAGCTGGAGAACGAGAAAATGGAAAAGATAAGAATTAGACTTCAATCTTTTGATCATCGTCTGTTAGACCAGTCAGTAAAGGAAATTGTTGTCAAAGCTAAGAGGACAGGAGCAAAGTTATCGGGGCCTATTCCGCTCCCAACACGGATTCATAGATTTTGTGTTCTTCGTTCTCCCCATGTGGATAAAAGATCGAGAGAGCACTTTGAAATGAGGATACACAAAAGGTTGATTGACATTAGTGACTATAACAATGATACGATTGAAGAACTTCAAAAATTAGATTTGCCTGCGGGAATTGATGTGGAAATCCAAGCTTTTGGAGCTGGAGGGGAATAACTATGATTGAAGGGATTATCGGTAAGAAAGTAGGAATGATTCAAAGCTTTGATGATGTGGGGAATGCTAATCCCACAACTGTTATAATGGCTGGGCCGTGTGCTGTAATCCAGAAAAAAAACAAAGAAAAAGATGGATATTCTGTGGTTCAGTTAGGGCTGGTTGAAGAAAGAAGCGTAAAGAAAACAACAAAGCCTTTACTTGGACATTTTAAAAAGGGAGAAATTCCTCCAACAAGAGTTCTTCGGGAATTCCGATTCGATGAACAGAGTAATGTTAAGGAAGGAGACCAATTCTTTGCAGATATTTTTAATGTAGGGGATAAAGTCAATATAGTTGGAACAAGCAAAGGAAAAGGATTTGCTGGTGTTGTAAAACGCTGGGGTTTTCATGGCGGTAAAGCTACTCACGGATCCATGTTTCATAGGAGGCCTGGTTCAACGGGCTGTTCCGCAGATCCGTCCCGGGTTTTAAAAGGGAAAAAACTTCCTGGACATATGGGGAATCAACGTGTTACCGTTAAAAATTTGACAGTTGTCCAGGCTGAAAAGGAGAGTAACCTACTTGTAGTAAAAGGAGCTGTTCCCGGAGCTAAAGGAAGCTATCTTTTAATAAAAAAAGCGGATTTTCAAGTTAAACCCCTTAAGAAGGGAAAAAAAGAGTAAAAAATGCTTAAAGTGCAAGTTTTAGATAAAAGTGGAAATAAAGTAAAAGAAATAAGTGCGCCTAAAGAAATCTTTTCTTATGATGTAAAAAGCTCTCTGCTTTATGAAGCTGTACTCAATTATCAAGCTAATCAAAGGCGTGGAACTGCATCCACAAAGTCGAGGGGGGAGGTAAGAGGCGGCGGCCGAAAACCGTGGAGACAGAAAGGCACAGGAAGGGCAAGGGCGGGAAGTATCCGTTCGCCGCTTTGGAAAAAAGGAGGAATAACTTTTGGCCCAAAACCTAGAAATTACGGCTACAGTTTGCCAAAGAAGGCAAAGAAAAATGCTTTAAAATCAGCGTTATCAATGAGACTTGCAGAAAGTCAACTTCTTATTATAAAAGAGCTGGATCTTAAAGAATCCAAGACAAAGGAAGGGGCAAAGCTCATGGACGTATTGAATCTTGACTCTGCTTTGATTGTTGATACTCAGGAAAATAAAAATTTATTTCTTTCATTGAGGAATATTCCGAATATTAAAACTGTTGATTATAATCAGGTCAATATTTATGATGTTTTAAATTACAAATGGCTTGTTTTTACTGAGAAGTCTTTCAAAGTTTTTGTGGAGAAATTAAAGTGAGAAAAGACCCTTATAATATAATTATTAGACCTGTGATTACTGAGAAAAGTACCTGGTTAAAGGAGAAGAACAGAGAGATATGTTTTGAGGTTAACCCATCAGCGAATAAGATTGAAATAAAAGAGGCGACAGAGTATCTTTTTAAAGTGAAGATTGAGAAAGTCCGGATTGTAAAGAAAAAAGGCAAGATGAGAAGGGTTGGCCGAAATCAGGGAAGGACTAAAGACTGGAAAAAAGCATATATAAGGCTTAAAGAAGGCGAAAAAATGATAGAGTACTTTGAGGCTGTTTAAAATGGGAATAAAGACATACAGACCAACAACTTCAAGCTTGCGTCATATGTCTGGTCTAAATTTTGATGAATTAACAAATCACAGTCCCTATAAGCCTCTGGTTGTGCCTTTGAAGAAAAGCGGTGGGAGAAACTCAATGGGGCGCATTTCTATTCGTCACCACGGAGGTGGGCATAAGAGAGCTTACCGAATAATAGATTTTAAAAGAGATAAAATCGATGTCCCTGGAAAAGTGGAAACAATCGAATATGATCCAAACCGTTCCGCGTTCATTTCTTTAATAAAATATTTAGATGGTGAAAGGCGGTATATTCTGGCTACTTCGAATTTGAAGGTAGGGCAGACCGTTATTTCTTCTAATGAACAGGTTGACATTTTACCTGGCAATGTAATGCCACTTCGAGTGATCCCATTGGGAACAGTTATCCACAACATTGAGCTCAGGAAAGGTAAAGGGGGGCAATTAGCAAAAGCAGCTGGATCAAGCGCACAAATTTTAGCTAAAGAAGGAAATTATGCACAGGTTCGCTTGCCATCATCAGAAATTAGACGGATTCATCTCGATTGCCGGGCAACTGTTGGCCAACTAAGCAATGCGGATTACCAGAATATTTCTATCGGAAAGGCAGGGAGGAACCGCTGGAAAGGAAAAAGGCCTCATGTCAGAGGAACAGCCATGAATCCTGTTGACCATCCTCATGGAGGAGGTGAGGGGAAATCAAAGGGAGGCCGAAATCCTGTTTCCCCTACAGGGCAGCCGACGAAGGGATACAAGACAAGGAAAAATAAAAGAACACAACAATTTATTGTGAGGCGAAGGAGTAAATAACAATGAGCAGGTCTGTAAAAAAAGGGCCTTTTGTTGATGAAAAGCTTCTTAAGAAAATAGAGGCTGTAGGAGTTCAAAGACAAAAAAGACAGGTCATCAAGACCTGGTCTCGGCGTTCGATGATAATTCCGGATATGGTTGGGCTCACTATTGCTGTTCATAATGGAAAAAAATTTATACCTGTATTTATAACAGAAAATATGGTTGGTCATAAATTAGGAGAATTTTCGCCAACAAGAATTTTCAAAGGACACACATCGAAGACGGCAAGGACAATCAGAGTGAAGAAATAAAATGAAAGAAAAAAACACCGTTTCACAAGCAGCTGGGAAATATGTGAGAATTGCACCTCAAAAGTGTCGCCTTGTAGCTGACTTAGTAAGAGATAGATATGTAGGAGAAGCTCTAACCATTCTTCATTTTTCAAAGAAGAAAGCAAGCTCCATAGTTGAAAAAGTCCTTCGTTCTGCAATTGCAAATGCACAATTAAAAAAGCCGGACGTAGATGTTGATAACCTGTATATATCAGAAATCTTTGTTAACAAAGGGCCTCAGTGGAAAAGATTTAGAGCTGCTCCTATGGGAAGAGCAGCAAGCATATTAAAAAGGATCAGCCATGTCCATATCTTTTTGGAAGAAAGGAAAGGGAGATAAAAAGTGGGGCAGAAAACACATCCGTATGGATTTAGATTGGGATTTAATAAAAAGTGGAGTTCGAGGTGGTTTTCTAAAGGAAAAGAATACAGCCGTCTAATTCACAACGATCTCGAAATGAGAAAAATCATTAGGAAAAGATATTATCATGCAGGAATTGCTGATGTGGACATAGAGCGGGTTGGTCCTAAGATTAGAGTAATTATTCACACTGCGAGGCCAGGTATTGTTATTGGCCGGGGTGGGAAAGAAATAGAAAGTCTTAAAATTTATCTTCAGGAAATCGCAGAGAAAGAAGTATACATTGATATTCGGGAAGTGGACAAACCGGAACTTAATGCTATTTTAGTTGCTCAGGGGATTGCCGTACAGTTAGAGAAGAGGATTGCTTATCGGAGAGCCATGAGGAGAGCTGTGAATATGGCCACAAAGATGGGCGCAAAAGGGATAAAAGTGATGTGTTCCGGCAGGTTAGGAGGAGTGGAAATTGCTCGGTCTGAATGGTATTTGAGAGGGCAGTTACCTCTTCAGACCCTGCGAGCAGATATTGACTATGGGTTTACTGAGGCTTTTACAATATATGGACAAATAGGTATTAAGGTATGGATTTACAATGCTGATGTAGAGAAGCCCAAAATGACCTCACAGACTGTTGAAATAGAGGAGATTTAAACATGTTAATGATGCCAAAAAAAGTCAAGTTCCGCAAGCAGCAAAGAGGAAGAATGCGTGGCAAGGCCTTGCGTGGAGGGACATTGATTTTTGGCGAATATGGCCTACAGGCTATGGAACCTTGTTGGATGACAGCGAGGCAGATTGAAGCGGGCCGGATTACAATTAGCCGTCATGCCAAGAGGAAAGGAAAAGTATGGATTCGGGTGTTTCCATGGAAACCGATTACAAAAAAGCCCACAGAAGTAAGGATGGGAAAAGGCAAAGGAGATCCTGAGTTGTGGGTTGAGGTTATCAAGCCCGGAAGGATCATATATGAAATAGAGGGAGTAACGGAAAGCGTAGCAAAAGAGGCTATGAGATTAGCTGCAAATAAACTTCCCATAAGGACTAGATTTATTTCAAGAGGAAATAAGGGGCTTAGATGAAAACAAGTGAATTGAGAGAATTATCCGATGGAGAGCTGGCGAGCAGAGAAAGCGAATTAAAAGATCAGCTTTTTAAGCTGAAATTTAAGCATGAGTTGGGTCAGCTGGAAAATGCCATGAAACTTAAGAGTATAAAAAAGGAAATAGCCATTATAAAAACAATTCTCAGAGAAAAGAGTAAAGGGATGGAATAAAAAATGAATAAGAATCAAGGGAAAAGGACGACTAAAGTTGGAATTGTTATAGCAAATAAAATGAAAAAAACAGTTACAGTCAATGTTGAACGTCAAATAAGACACCCTTTATATAAGAAGATTGTTAAGAAAAAGAAAAAATTTTTTGCTCATGATGAGTATGAGAAATGCAAGGTTGGAGACTTAGTTAGAATAGTAGAAACAAGACCTCTGAGTAAAACAAAAAGGTGGAGTGTAGAAGAGATCGTGGGATTATCTCCCAGTGAAAGAGAAAAAGAGATTGAGGAAAAGAAAAAATGATTCAGGCAGAAACTATACTTAAAGTTGCTGACAATTCCGGGGCTAGAAAGATTCTGTGTATTACTCCCCTGGGCGGAGGAATAGGTAAGACTGCTACTATCGGAGATATTATTTCAGCATCAGTCAAAGAGGCAGAGCCTGAGAGCAAAATCCCAAAAGGCAATGTTATCCAAGCTGTTATTGTCAGGACAAAAAAGGAGATTCGCCGTAGAGATGGTTCTTATGTTCGTTTTGAGGATAATGCAGCGGTTATTATTAACAGGCAAGGAGAACCAGTTGGAACTCGTGTATTTGGTCCTGTGGGAAGAGAACTGCGTGAAAGAAAGTTCATGAAAATCGTTTCACTTGCTCCGGAGGTTCTGTGATGGGAAAAATGATGTTGAAAAAAAATGACGAGGTTATTGTTATTAAAGGAAAAGATAAGGGTAAAAAAGGGAAAATTTTGGTAGTTTTCCCCAGGAAGAATAGAGTGATTGTTGAGAAGGTTAATTTTAGTAAAGAATTCATCCGGCGTGATCAAAGCAAGAATATTCAGGGTGGAATTATGGAGAAAGAAGCTCCCATAGATGGATCTAATGTAATGATATACTGTTCAGAATGCGGCCAGGGGGTAAGAGTAAGAAGAAAGAAACTTGCAGATGGGGAAAAGATTAGAGTTTGCTCTAAATGTGAAATGAGTTTAGAAAAATAAGAGTGAGAGATGAGTAATGAGTCGCCTTAGAAAAAAATACCTAAAGGAAATTGTTGATGAACTCGGAAAGGATTTGTCTATAGAAAACAGGATGGCTGTTCCAAGGCTTGAGAAAATAGTCATAAATGTAGGTGTTGGAGAAGCTATCCAGAATATAAAAATATTAGATGTAGTAAAGAAAGAATTGAGCCTTATAACAGGTCAATGGCCTGCTGTGGGGAGGGCGAAAAAATCTATTTCGGCTTTTAAACTCCGCTCTGGACAGGCTATTGCGGTTTATGTCACCCTGCGTGGAAGGAGAATGTACGAGTTCTTTGACCGGCTGGTCAATATTGTTCTTCCCCGTGTAAGAGATTTTAGAGGCCTTTCTCCCAGATCATTTGATAGAAGAGGAAATTACACTCTGGGTATTAAGGACCAACTAGTCTTTCCAGAAATTGACTATACTAAGGTGGAAAAGTCTCGAGGAATGAATATAACCATAGTTACATCTGCTCAGAATGACAAGGAGGCATACGCCTTGTTAAAAAAAATGGGAATGCCTTTTAGTGAGGCTTCATAAGGAAGGATAAAGTGGCAAAAAAATCATGTGTGGCAAAATACTTGAAGGAACCTAAATATTCTGTAAGGAAAAAAAATCGCTGCCGGATATGTGGGCGTTCTAAAGGATATTATAGAAAATTTGATATGTGCCGCCTTTGCTTTCGTGAACTGGCCTTGAAAGGTGAAATTCCAGGAGTTACAAAAGCATCATGGTAAATTATAGGAGAGGATAAAAGCATGACTTTAACAGACCCTATTGCTGATATACTAACCAGGATAAGGAATGCTACTATGATTAAGAAGAAAGAAATAGACATTCCATCTTCGCACATGAAGGTTGAGATTGCAAGAATTATGAAAGATGAAGGGTATATAAAAAATTTTCGTGTGATTGATGATAAATTGCAGGGAATTTTGAAAGTCTATATCAAGTATACAAAAAATAATGTAAGTGTTATTTCAGGGCTCAAGAAGATAAGCAAGCCTGGATGCCGAATCTATTGCAAAAGAGGTTCAATCCCCAAAGTCCTTGGAGGACTTGGTATTGTCATTATTTCTACATCTCAAGGTATTTTAACAGGAAGGAGATGTGAAGAGCTTGGCATTGGAGGCGAAGTTTTGTGCCATATCTGGTAAACGGTGAAAGAGAGGAAATAAGAAAATGTCAAGGGTAGGGAGAATGCCAGTCGTTATTCCGGAAGGAGTTAAGGTTAATATTTTATCTGATAAAATCGAATTCAATGGGTCAAAAGGCAAGCTTTATTCACCCTTGTTTTCGGGAATTAAAGCAGAGTTTAAAAATAATCAAATAATTCTAACAAGAAAGGATGATTCCGGTCAACTTCCGGCTTTTCATGGTTTGTGCCGGACGTTAGCAAATAATGCTGCTGTTGGGGTATCCTCTGGATTTTCCAGAAAGCTGGAAATAATCGGTGTTGGATATCGTGCTAGAATCGATAACAACAAGTTGGAGCTGAACTTAGGATATTCAAAGCCTGTGATTTATATTATACCAGAAGATATTGAAGTGATTTTGGAAAAACCGACCTTGATTGTCCTTAAAGGAATAGATAAGCAACGTGTTGGACAGGAAGCATATAGAATTCGCAGTTTTCGAAAGCCTGATCCTTATAAGCTGAAGGGTATTCGTTATGTTGGTGAACGTTTGATTAAGAAAGAACGAAAAGCAGGAGTATCTGGTGTATAAAAATAATGTGGTGCTAAAGAAAAAAGCTAAGAAACGGATAAGAAAGAGAATCCAGAAAAAACTGAAAGGAACCTTGGAAAGGCCCAGAATTTATGTAAACAAAAGCAATAGATATATTTATCTTCAGGTAATAGATGATACTAAAGCAGCAGTATTGGCTACTGCTTCTACTTTAATGAAAGAATTTAAAGATAAAAATAAAAAGACGAAAAATATGGAGGCTGCAAAAACAGTCGGAGAGCTGCTTGTTAAAAGGCTAAAGCAAAAAAAGATAAATAAAGTCATTTTCGACAGAGGAATTTATCCTTATCAGGGCCGTATCAAGACTCTGGCTGAAGCCCTAAGAAAAGGAGGCATTATTTTTTAGTCCTGTTGTAACGATTATATAGGGAGGAAAAGAGTGGTCGAGAAAAGAGTGATCAAGCAAGTTGAAGAAGAGGAAGAAGAGTTAAAGGATCAGGTGATTTCTATCCGGAGGACGACAAAAGTTGTTAAGGGAGGAAAAAATTTGAGCTTCTCAGCCTTGGTAGCAGTTGGGAATGAAAATGGATTAGTTGGGGTCGGAAAGGGAAAGGCTCGTGAAGTTCCTCCGGCGATTGCCAAAGCTGTACAGGATGCAAAAAAAAATTTAATCGAAGTACCACTCAAGGAGACAACAATCCCTCATTTTGTTAAAGGAATCCACTGTGGGGGTGTTGTTGTTTTACGCCCGGCTTCAAAAGGAACTGGGGTTATTGCAGGTGGAGCTGTTAGAATAATCATGCAGCTGGCAGGTATAAAAGATATTTTGGCGAAGTCTTTGCGGAGCAATAATCCTGGAAGTGTAGCCCATGCTACAATAAAAGCATTAAAAAGCCTCAAAGACTCAAAAAAGGTATCGGAAGATAGAGAAAAAGAAGAGGATGTGATATGGCAGTGACAGAAACGGGATCCCAAGAAACGCGGAATAAAACGCCGCACAAGGAAAAGAATAGGCCTGTTGTAAAGCAGCTGAAGATTAAACTTGTGCGAAGTCTAATCGGACGTCCAAGAAAACAGAGGGAAATTGTAAAGGGATTGGGATTAAGAAGAGTAAATTCAGAAGTTGTACGGAAGCAATGCCCTGAAATTATGGGAATGATAAAGAAAATTCCTCATCTGTTGAAAGTGGAGGAGTTAGATATAAAATGAACCTAAGCAATCTTCATCCTGCAAAGAATTCTAGGAAAAACAAAAGAAGGGTTGGACGTGGGCCTGGTTCCGGGCGTGGAAAGACCGCCGGCCGGGGAACCAAGGGCCAAAAATCAATATCCGGGTATTCTCGCAAAAGAGGATTTGAAGGGGGCCAAATGCCCCTTAATCGGCGGCTGCCCAAGAGAGGTTTTACAAATATTTTTCGAAAAGAATACAGCGAGGTTAATCTTAACAGTTTAAGTAAAATCAGCAAAGACAAGATTAATCCTAAGGACCTGGTGGATGCTAGAATTATAAAAAAGGAAACTGAATTAATAAAAATCTTAGGGGATGGAGATATTTCTGGGGCTAAAACAGTATATGCCCACAAATTTTCTAAATCCGCACAAAAAAAGATCGAGAATGCGGGAGGAAAAACAATTATTATTGGGAATGAATAATGCTTGGAAGTATTAGAAACATTTTTAGTATTCCTGACTTAAGAAAGAGGGTAATTTTTACTTTGATGATTCTGGCTGTCTATAGGATTGGTGCTCAAATTCCAAATCCTGGTTTGGATGGTAATGCTCTAGCTGAATTTTGGGAAATGCAAAAGGGGACAATCTTTGGCATGGTGGATCTTTTCACGGGAAGAAACATGTCAAGAATGACCATTTTCGCCTTAGGCATCATGCCTTATATCAGTTCGTCAATTATTCTTCAGCTTCTTCAAGTTGTATGGCCTTACCTAGAAAGGTTATCGAAAGAAGGGGAGCTTGGCAGGAAAAAAATCACTCAATATACCAGATATGGAACTCTCATTATTTGCGTAATCCAGTCTTTTGGCATCAGCCTGTTCCTTCAAGCCTTGAAGAGCCCTGGAGGAGCACCGGTCGTACCTAATCCCGGTATTGGATTTCAGTTTATGACTATGCTGACCTTGACAACGGGGACAGTTTTTATCATGTGGCTGGGAGAACAGATATCGGAACGAGGCATCGGAAACGGAATTTCTCTTATTATATTTGCTGGTATTGTAGTAGGTTTGCCTAGTGGAATGCAGAGTCTTGTAAGCGGTTTGCAGACTGGAGATATGGACCCCTTGAGATTAATATTTCTCGGAATATTAATGTTATCAGTTATTGCTGTCATTGTTTTTGTTGAAAGGGGACAGAGGCGAATTCCTGTTTCTTATGCAAAAAGAGTTGTGGGAAGGAAGATTTATGGTGGGCAGAGCACTCATCTGCCATTGAGAGTAAATACTGGAGGGGTTATCCCGATTATTTTTGCTGCTTCTGTTATCACTATTCCATCCACTTTGGCACAAATGGTTAAGATTCAATTTTTCCAGGATATTGCCCGGCAGTTTTCCCTGGGTATGCCACTCTATAATCTGCTCTATGTTGCAGCAATTATTTTCTTTACATATTTTTATGTGTCAATAATCTTCAATCCGGTCGATGTTGCAGATAACCTTAGGAAATATGGAGGTTTTATTCCAGGGATAAGACCAGGGAAAAATACATCTGATTTCATTGATGGAGTGCTTTCGCGCTTGACTCTGGTGGGTGCTGTTTACCTTGCAATAGTTGCAATTCTGCCTGAATTTATGATCACGGGATTCAAAGTACAGGCTCTCCCTTTTATAGGAACTTTTTTAGACCAAAACTTACCCAGATGGTTTACACAGGGATTGAATGTTCAGTTTTACTTTGGAGGAACATCAATTCTTATTGTTGTAGGAGTAGCCATGGATACACTTCAGCAGATAGAAGCACAACTTGTTATGCGCCATTATGATGGATTCATGCGCCGGGGTCGAGTAAAAGGAAGAAGAGGATGAGATTTATTTTGTTCGGGCCTCCAGGCAGTGGCAAGGGAACCCAGGCGGACCTTATTGAGAAGAAATATGATTTCCCAAAAATTTCAGCCGGAGACCTGCTTCGCCAGGCAGTCAAAACAGGAAGTCTTTTAGGGAAAAAAGCTAAAGACAGTATGAATCGAGGCCAGCTTGTCAGTGATGAAATTGTGACTGAGATTGTCAGACAGAGAATTTCCAGATCAGACTGTCAGAGAGGTTACGTTTTGGATGGTTTTCCAAGGAACATCTACCAGGCTCAAATTATTGATAAACTTAAACATGAAGAAATAGAGGTTGCTATCGAGATTTGTTTAAGTGATAAGATCTTATTTGAAAGACTAGAATCAAGGAGGATTTGTCCTCACTGTTGGAATGTATATAATATTAGTAAGGAAAGACCAGATAAAGAGGCAACATGTGATGTTTGTAACGGGAAACTCACCCTGAGAGAAGATGACAAGCCTGAAGTAGTCAAAGAGCGTTTGAGAATTTTTCGTGAACACAAAGGTTTGCTTGCTGATTATTATGAGAAAAAAAAGGTTTATCACACAGTTGACGGTAATGCAAAGGTCGATACTGTATTTGGCACTATATGTGCTATTATTGATAAGAAGATTTCCAGATTTATAGAGATGGAAGTTGTTCGATGATTATTTACAAGAGTGAAGAAGAAATTTGGGCAATAAAAAAGAGCAGTCAGATTGTTGCAAAAATTTTGGGCGAATTGGAAACAATGATTAGACCTGGAATTCAAACAAAAGAATTGGACGAATATGCAGAGAAAAGAACCAGGGAAATGGATGCTGTTCCTGCTTTCAAAGGTTATAGTGGTTATCCTTGCTCTTTATGCACTTCCATTAATGAGGAAATCGTCCATGGTATTCCTTCTTCCCGAACTCTCTGCGAAGGCGATATTATCAGTCTTGATTTTGGCGTTAAACTCGATGGTTTTTATGGGGATGCAGCAGTAACTTGTCCTGTTGGGGAAATATCTCCTGAAGCAAGAAAGCTTATTGTTACGGCTAAGGAGGCTTTTTATAAGGGTATAGAACAGATGGAGGTAGGGAAAAGACTCTCAGATATATCTTGTGCCATTCAAAGTCATGTTGAATCTCAAGGATTTTCGGTTATTCGGTCTTTTGTAGGTCATGGAATTGGATATTCCTTACATGAAGAACCACAAGTCCCGAATTTTGGCTTGCCTGGGCACGGGCCAAAGATTAAACCGGGCATGGTTATTGCAATAGAACCGATGATTGCATCAGGTGATTGGCGTGTGGAGATTTTGAATGATGGCTGGACGGCCGTCACAAAAGACAAAAGCTTATCATCTCATCATGAAAACACAGTAGCGTTCACAGAGAGAGGAGTTGAAATTTTGAGCCTTTTACATAAAGAAAAAGAAAATGATTCAGTTTATTCGGGAGAGGCTCAGCATGCCTAAAGAAGGTATTTTTGAAACTGAAGGAACTGTCATTGAGACGCTTCCAAATGCCATGTTTCGTGTAGAATTGGCTAACAAGCACAGGATTTTGGCTCATATATCAGGGAAGATGCGCAAACATTTTATCCGAATCCTTCCTGGAGATAAGGTGTTGGTTGAGCTTTCACCATATGATTTGACGAAAGGAAGAATTACTTATCGATATAAATAGGGGAGAGAGAAATGAAAGTTAGAGCTTCAGTAAAAAAAATATGCAGGAATTGCAGGATCATTAAGAGAAAGGGAACTATTAGAGTTATTTGCTCCAACCCGAAACATAAACAGAAACAGGGCTAAACGAGGTTAAAAATGGCAAGAATAGCAGGAATTACGCTTCCTTTGGAAAAAAGGATTGAAATTGGATTAACTTATATTTTTGGTATTGGCCGCACAAGGTCAAATCAAATCCTTAAGGAAGCTAAAATCGATAAAGATAAGAAAGTAAAATCATTAAGCGAAGATGAAATAAATAAAATCCGCAAAGTTATTGAAAAACAGGGAAAAATAGAAGGTGACCTTAAAAAAGAAATCAATATGGAAATAAAAAGACTGATGGATATTGGTTCTTATAGAGGATTGCGCCATAAGAGAAGGTTGCCTGTAAGAGGTCAGAGGACTAAAACAAATGCGCGTACAAGAAAAGGTCCTCGAGGCCATAGATAATGCGAAAATTGAGGGAGTTGTAGATGGCAAGACCGAGAAGAAAAGTAAAGAAAAAAAAGGTGAGAAAAGATGTAGGATTTGGAGTGGCTTATATTCAATCAACGTTTAATAATACAATAATTACTATTACTGACCATCAGGGGAATACACTTTGCTGGGCCACCTCGGGCACAGCCGGATTTAAGGGTGCCCGTAAGGGGACTCCATTTGCTGCTCAACTTGCAGCTAAAGGGGCTTCAGCCAAAGCCAGGCAATTTGGAGTGAGATATGTAGATGTTAAAGTCAAGGGACCAGGGGCCGGAAGAGAATCAGCTATAAGAGCACTTCAGTCAGATGGTTTGGAGATAAAATCTATCCGGGATGTTACACCAATTCCTCACAATGGTTGTCGTGTCAGAAAAAGAAGAAGAGTTTAGCATGATGATAATATAGGGAGAGAAAGATGGCTAAAGAGAGAGAATCTGTTTGCCGGTTATGCCGTGTAGAAAAGACAAAGTTATTTCTAAAAGGAGCCAAATGCTTAAGTGATAAATGTGCTGTGGAACGCAGGCCATATCCTCCTGGAGAACATGGAAGGATGAGAAGAAGAATCCTGGGATATGGTATTCAGCTTAGGGAAAAACAGAAGTTAAAAAGATATTATGGAATGTCTGAAAAGCAATTCAGGTTGTTTTTCCAGAAGGCTGAGAAGAAAAAGGGTATTACGGGGGAGACTCTCCTGTCTATGCTGGAAAGAAGACTGGACAATGTTGTCTTTTTATCGGGATTCTCTCATTCTCGGGATCATGCAAGGCAGTTGATTACTCACGGCCATTTTCGCATTAACGGACGGAAAGCCTCTATCCCCTCTATGTTGGTGAATAAAGAAGTTGTTTTGTCTTTTAGAGAGAGGTCAAAGAAGAACGAAGAACTTAAAGCCATAGTGAAGTCAAATGCTGGCAAAACAGTGCCTGGATGGTTGGAAGTTGATAGGGAGAACATGAAAATAAAGGTTCTTTCTTTTCCTGTTCGTGAAGATGTTTCTTTTCCTGTAGAGGAGCATTTGATTGTAGAGCTTTATTCGAAATAAAATTTCATATGAGAAAACCGGGGGCTTAAAAAATTTGATATCTGGGTGGTTTGATATAGAAATAATTGAACCAGAATAGGAGGAATTATGATAGAAAAAGGATTTCAAAGACCAAGGTACTTGGAATGTGATTACGAAACATTAACAGAAAAATACGGCAAGTTTTCAGCTCAGCCTTTTGAAAGAGGATTTGGCATAACCATAGGAAACTCATTGCGAAGAATTCTCCTCTCTTCTATAACTGGAGCTGCAATCACAAATGTTCGTATTCAAGGGGTCCTTCACGAATTTTCCACTATTCCTGGGGTAGCCGAGGATGTAAGCTGTATCAATTTGAATTTAAAGAGCATTCCTTTAAGTTTAGTAAAAACAGAGGCAAAAACAATGACTCTAGAAAAAGAAGGTCCTTGTGAAGTAAAATCATCTGACATTGTTCATGATTCTGACATTAAAATTCTTGATAATGAAATTCATATTACACACCTAGATAAAGATGGCAAATTGAATATAGAGATGATTGTTGAGAATAAAAGAGGATACATCCCTGCTGATCAGAATTATAATGAAGATCTGAGTCTTGATTTTATTCCTCTTGATTCTTCGCATTCTCCAGTCTTAAAAGTCAACTATAAAGTTGATCCGGCGAGAGTTGGGAAGAGAATAG
>AWNV01000070.1 GCA_000493965.1 Candidatus Aminicenans sakinawicola JGI OTU-1 | reverse complement strand
GTCCGACTTTGTCGGGTTCCCTCGAAGATCGACTCAGAAAGGCTAAATCTTTCAATGTCGCTTCCTCCATCCCCTCAAATTCATCTGCTTTTTGGTATTATATTAATTCTATTGGCATTCTTTATGAATAACCCACGTTTGACATTATAAGAAAAAGTCAATTAAATATAATTAATGCCAAAAAAGAATATCTTTTATATTCTTCTTTCTTTTATTGTATCAGTAATCCTTATCTGGTTTTTACTGTCTCAAATTGAAATTAAAGACCTCTTTGAAATATTCTCGAAGATTTATTATCCTGCTTTCCTTGCTTTTATAGTCATTGCCCTGACCTCAGCTCTGCTCCGTGCATGGCGTTATAAATGGCTTCTTCACCCCAGTAGTATAAGCTGGGGAAATATTTTTCTGGTTACATTCATAAGGAATCTCTTTGTTGATCTTTTTCCTGCTCGCATAGGTTCACTCTCATATATTTATATATTAAACAGGAAACTTAATTTTTCTTTTGAAGCTGCTACATCAACATTTGTAGTGAGTTTTGTCTTCGATTTTCTCACACTCAGTCCATTTCTGATTTTCTCAATATTTTTCGTTGGCCTCGGGAATACGGCCTTATCAAGTATTTCACTACTTGTTATATCTACAATTTTTTTCTTCCTTGTCTTTATAATTCTATGGAAAATAACCCAACTCTCTGTTTTCATGCTTAAAATATACAGATTATTCCTAAAATCTATCCGGCTAAAAGAGAAAAAATGGGCAAAGGTCAGCACTGAAAAAATCCATCTGACCATAGAAGACTTAAAGCAAATTAAAAAAAGAAAAATCTACTGGCCTATATTCTTCCTCTCTTTAGGCATTCGGTTGGCAAAATACGGTTCACTGTATCTACTTCTTTTTTCCCTGCTCAAAAGCCATGGCTTTTCCCTTAAAACATTGAGCTTTTGCAAAACCATTCTAGGAACTACAGGGGCTGAAATGACCGGAGCCCTTCCCATTAAAGGAATCGCAGGTTTTGGCACATGGGAATCTGCTTGGGCCCTAACTTTCAAACTTATGAATTTCGAACCAAGTTTGGCCATTATGTCAGGTATTGGCATTCATTTAATCAGCAATCTTTTTGAATATTTTCTCGGTATAATTAGTATCATAATTCTTGCTTTTCCATTTATAAAAAAAGCAAAGCACATCCGTTATTAATTTATTTGCCTTTTCCAGCAATCTCTATTAAAATACATCTATATTTCAGTGAAACAAACCTACCAGCCAAAAAAAGCGGCTGATAAAAGCCTAAAATTTAAAACAGATAAAAAAATGATTTATATATCAGGGAAAACAAAATGATAAAAAAAATAATAAATAAAACTGATGCAAGAAGGAAGCAATATATTAAAAACCTTCTTAAAAAACCCGCTAAAGAATTGAAATTTTGCGTCCTTGGATCTGGACATGGAGGGATGGCTATGGCCGGCCACCTGGCAATCATGGGTTTTAAAGTCAACGTTTTTAATCGAGGCAGAAAGAGGCTACAGCTTATTGCCCACAGAAAAGGGATCAAAGTTGAAGGAGAGATTCAGGGAGTCGGGGAAATTGAACTTGCTTCGTCTAACATAAAAGAATGCATTGATAATGTAGATATTCTAATGGTGGTTGTTCCTGCTAATGGTCATCGATTCATGGCAAAGACTTGTGCCCCTTATCTAAAAGAAAATCAGATAGTGATCCTCAATCCAGGCCGCACTGGAGGAGCATTGGAATTTTTCCATACTCTTAAAAAAGAGGGAGTCAAAAAATTCCCTTTTATAGCTGAAACCCAGACATTCATATATGCTTCGAGAGCTCTTGGACCAGCCCAAGCAAAAATATTTTCAATAAAAAATTCCGTTCCATTAGCCACACTTCCAGCCTATTGGATCCCGGGAGTTTTAAAGGTCATCAACCGAGCTTTTCCACAATTCGTACCTGGAGATAATATATTCAAAACGAGTTTTGACAATATCGGAGCAATCTTTCACCCTGCCCTCACAGTCCTTAACGCTGCCTGGATCGAAGAAACACACGGCGACTTTGAATACTACATACAGGGAGCCAGCAAGTCCGTTTCAAAAGTATTGGAAAAATTGGATAAAGAAAGACTGGAAGTTGCAGCTGCTTTAGGCATAAAAGCACTAAGTGCCAAAAATTGGCTCTATACGGCTTACAGCGCTTCAGGAAAAGACCTTTATGAAGCCATTCATGCAAATCCAGGCTATCTCGGCATTAAAGCACCTGACCGACTTAACCACCGCTATATCGATGAGGATGTCCCTATGAGCCTTGTTCCACTTGCATCGATCGGAGACATGTTGAAAGTCAAAACCCCGGCTATAGAATTCATTATCCGCCTCGCTTCATTCATGAGAGGAAAAGATTTCTTAAAAGAAGGAAGAACAGTCGAAAAACTAGGACTTAAAGGAATGTCTATAAAGGACATCAGGCTGCTGGCAGTATCAGGGGAAATATAATTTGACTTCATTCAACAGCAAGAAAATATTAGGGGCTTCACTTGGGAATTGTGTGCACGTAGCCGGAATACTCAGTTTTTTAAAACTTGCTAAAAACTTCGGCTATGAGACTTTTTTTTTAGGACCGGCCGTATCTCTCGAAAAATTAACAGCGGGTATAAAAAGCTTTAAACCTGACGTTATTGCCATTAGTTACCGTCTGACCCCTGAAGTCCTGGAAAAACTCCTTTCTTCTCTGCAAAAAAAGGTCAAAGAAAATGGCTTGGAAGATAAGACTTTTGTGTTTGGGGGAACACCTCCAGCAGCCAGGATCGCAAGCAAATTCCCCCTTTTTGATGCTGTTTTCAGCGGAAATGAACCTTTAGAAGACATAATATCCTTTCTTAAGGGGAAAATCGAAGATACAAGAGTAAAAAAAGTTCCTCCTCAGAGTCTTATCGCTCGAATCGCATTTAAGTCTCCGTATCCTCTTATTCGTCACCATTTCGGGCAGCCAACTGTAAAAGAAACCATTAATGGAGCTCGAGAAATTGCCCTATCCGAGACTATTGATATTATTTCTATTGGACCCGACCAGAATGCTCAAGAAAAATTTTTCTCTCCCGATAAAATGAAAAAAGAACAGGACGGAGCTGGCGGCGTGCCTTTGAGAAAACCTGAGGACCTTGAACTCATCTATAAGGCTTCACGCTGCGGAAATTTCCCACTTATACGGTGTTACTCTGGCACTCAAGACCTGATTAAATGGGCAGAGATGTCTCTTAATACAATAAACATAGCCTGGGGAGCCATCCCTCTCTTCTGGTACAACCAGCTAGATGGACGCTCACAGCGCCTGCCTGTTGAATCTATTAAAGAAAACCAGGAAACCATGAGATGGTATGCTGATCATAACATACCGCTTGAAGTCAATGAGTCCCATCATTGGAGCCTTAGGGATGCTCCTGATACAGTCGCAGTTGCTGCCGCATTTCTCGCTGCATATAATGCAAAAAAAGTCGGAACAAGGCATTATGTTGCCCAGTACATGTTTAACACCCCTGTTAATACTTCCCCGCCAATGGACATGGCTAAAATGATGGCAAAGATAGAATTGATAGAATCTTTACACGATAAAAATTTCACATCCATCCGCCAGATGAGAACAGGTTTGGCGAGTCTCTCCACAGATCCGGATGTGGCCAAGGGCCAGCTTGCCGCTTCCTGTTATTACCAACTGGCTTTAGAACCTAAAATAGTACACGTCGTTGGATTCTGTGAAGGAGATCATGCTGCCACATCTCAGGATATAATTGAAAGCGCTAAAATCGTTGAAGGTGTAATCAAAAATTTTTTCTTGGGGTCTCTCCCAATGAAAAACGATACAATGATAGATAAGAGAAAAAAGGAGCTTGTCGAAGAAACCAAATACCTCTTGAAGGCAATTCAAGACCTTGGTTGTGGAAAAGAAGACCCATGGACAGATCCCGTTAACCTTGCTAAGGCCGTTAAGATAGGATTATTAGATGCTCCCCACCTCAGCGGTAATTCTCATGCCGCAGGAAAAGTTTTTACACAAATAAAAAATGGCGCCTGTATCGCTATTAATCCCGAATCTGGAAAACCCCTCAGCGAAAAAGAAAGAGTTTCTCAGATAATTGCAAAAAAATAACAAATGCAAAAAGACAACTCAGCACTGGTTTATGAAGACCACTTTCATATCTCCAACAATGACATTCTGAAAATCCTAAATATTGCCCTTTCGAATGGAGGCGATTTTTCAGAAATATTCCTAGAATATAAAACCTACAATTTTATTAACATGGAAGAAGATATCATTAAAGAGACGGCGGAAAGTATCTGCCTCGGCATCGGAATCAGGATTATATCAGGGGAAAAAACAGGATACGGATATACAAGCAACCTGTCTTTTGACAAAATAAAGAAAGCTGCAATCACAGCAGCCTCTATTGCATCAAAACATTCAGTCAGAAACTCAAATTCATTGAGCCCATTCAGGTTAAAGAATAATTATTACCCTGTTTTAAAACCATCTAATAAAGAATCTCTAGAAAAGAAAATATCTCTCGTCAAAAAAACTTATCTTTCTGCCCAAAAATACGACTCAAAAATAAACAGAGTAAAAGTTTCCTTTATGGATCAAACACAGCATATCACTATAGTCAATTCAGAGGGGTTGATGATATCTGACGTGCGGCCGCTTATCAAGCTTACATGTTTGTCAATTGCAGAAAAATCAAAACGAAAGGAAGTGGGATTCTCGGGCGGAGGAGGAAGAGTAGGTCTTGAGTATTTCAAGAATAAGCTTACTCCCGAAGAAATAGGAAAAGAAGCATCAAAAGAAGCTTTAACCCTTCTAGATGCAGCCTATCCTCCAGCAGGAGAGATGCCTGTTGTACTTGCACCTGGACATAGTGGTGTCCTGATTCATGAAGCTGTCGGCCATCTCCTCGAAGCAGATTTCATACGCAAAAAAACATCAATATTCTGGAACAAGAGAGGGAAAAAAGTGGGCAATGAACAAGTAAATATTTATGATGACCCAACAATCCCTTACTTTCGCGGTTCATACAACATTGATGATGAAGGGACAATTCCAAATAAAACGCCTCTTATCCAGAAAGGAAAACAAACCGGATTACTCCAGGACAGATTGTCAGCCAAATCTCTGAATATGTCTTTAACAGGAAACGGCCGTAGAGAGGATTTCACCTGTCTGCCTATACCGCGGATGAGTAACACTTATATGGATAAAGGCGAATATGCCCCAGAAGAAATCATTAAATCCGTCAAACGAGGATTCTATGCACATAAATACCAAGGAGGCCAGGTTGAAGATTCCGGCAAGTTTACTTTTTCAGTAAGTTCAGGTTTCCTTATAGAAGACGGAAAACTAAGTACTCCTGTAAAACAGGCCACTCTTATAGGAACAAATATAGATATTTTAAACAAAATTGAAATGGTGGGTTCTGACCTTAAATTCGGCCTTCAAACCGGAACATGCGGTAAAGAAGGACAGGCAGCGCCAGTGACTGATGGATGTCCGACTATAAAAATCACCAAAATGACAGTAGGAGGGCTGAAGTGAACGAGAAAAAAGAGTCCTCAGTGTCAGAGATTGCAAACAGCCTTGTTGCTTTCGGAAGAATCCAGGGAGCAGATGAAATCGAAGTTGCTATTATTGAAAGCAGCGAATTCAATGTTGATGTCCGCTTCGGGGAAATCGAAAACTTGGTCGAGGCTGGTTCCAGGGCATTAGGCTTTAGGATCATTAAGGATAAAAAGACAGCCATTGCTACTTCATCTGATTTAACAAAGGAAACCCTTCAAAACCTCGTAAAAAATGCAGTAAAACGCTCAACTCTGGGCAACCCCGACGAATGTGCCGGGCTTCCACCATTACGTAAAACTCAAATAGACATCGCTTCCTTGAAGCTTTTTGATCCGGATATTTCAAAACTTGACTCAAGAAAAAAGATTTCACTTGCAAAAGAAACAGAAAAAATCGCACTTAATGAGAAAAAAATTACAAATTCTCACGGTGCCAGCTTCGAGACAAGAAAAATCAAAATAGCACTGGCCAATTCGAATGGGTTCTTGAAGGAATATGATGAAACATACTGCAGCCTTGGTATCGGACTTCAGGCGGGAGATACCGACAACAAAGCAGAAGGTTTTTGGTCATGCTCAAAAAGATTTTTAAAAGAATTAGAATCGCCCGAAATGATTGCAAGAAAAGCTGTTGAAAGAACACTCCGACAGCTTAATCCAAGAAAGATAAAAACCCAGAACGTCCCGGTCATTTTTGAACCTATGATGACTTCATGGCTTCTAGCATTTCTTTTTTCCTGCATTTCCGGAATTTCCATTTATCAGAAAACATCCTTTCTAGTTGATAAGCTTGGAGAAAAAATCGGCAATAAGAATGTTACTGTATATGATGACGGCTCAATTCCCGGAAAGATTGGATCAAGGCCTTTTGATTCAGAAGGAGTCCCCGTCTCAAAAAACACGGTTATCGAAAGAGGGATATTGAAAAATTACCTATGTAATACTTATGCCGCAAGGAAACTTAAGCTTAAATCCACAGGTAATGCGGATGCAAATAGTGTTGGACCAAATAACTTTTATCTCCAGTCAGGAAAAACATCCCCAGAAGAAATAATTGCCTCAACAAAAAGGGGCCTTCTTCTGACAAGAACCATCGGTCATGGTCTAAATCCTGTTACAGGTGACATATCCCGCGGAGCGTTTGGCCTCTGGATCGAAGATGGAAAAATTGCCTACCCTGTATCAGAAATAACGATTTCAGGAAATCTCGGAGTGATTCTAAACGAAATAGAAATAGTTGGAAACGACCTTGAATTTCGAAGTTCTTTCTCAGGACCTACAATTAAAATCAAAGAGCTCACAGTTGCAGGAAAGTAAAATCAGAATCTATTAAGATGAATCACATCTTCTAATTTCCTTTTAGGAACGTGAAGCTTAGCTTTATTGTCTTTCCAATATTTCACAGAACCATTCATGTCTTCGATAACAGGTGTTTCTGCCGGATACCCCAAGGCCAGTACTGAATCTATCTTATATTTAACTGGAATATTGAGTATTTCCCTCACCTTGTCTCTATCAACTGATACAAGCCAGCAGCTTCCAATTCCGTCTTCTAATGCAGTAAGGATCATATTTTCTACAGCTGCTCCAACATCCCACTCATATCCTTTCTCACTTACCTCTGTATTTGCAAGAATGACGATATAAGCTGCGGGTTCATGGCCTAGTTTAGGATTTCCTTCAGGAGCAATATAAGCAGCCCATTTCAAATAAGGGAAGATTTGTTTAACAGTCTTTTGTTCATCAATAACCACAAATTCCAAGGGTTGGCGGTTTGCTGCTGAAGGAGCAAGGCGCGCTGTGTCGACTAATCTTTCAAGAATATCCCTGGACACACGTTTCTGTCTAAACTGACGTATTGACCTTCTCGAAACAATCAAATCATAAAAGCTCATTTATTCCTCACTCTCTATTTCTTAATCGGATAAGGAGGAACCTCAGGCAGTTCTTTTCCTTTTGTCTTCAATTCTTGCATGATTATTTCAATAGCCTTATTCAATTGTTCATCAATCCCGGCGTATTCCTTGGCCGGATCATTATCTACATATATATCTGGATCAACTCCCCTACCCTCAATAATCCACTTATCTCCCTCTGTACTGTATACTGCAAATTCCGGCTTCGTCAATGATCCTCCATCAACAAATGGTAAAGAACCTCTGATGCCTACAACTCCACCCCATGTCCGCTTTCCAATTAACTTTCCCATATTATACTTTCTAAAGCGGTAAGGGAATATGTCACCATCAGATGCTGAAAATTCATCCATCAGGCATACTTTAGGCCCTATCATGACTGCTCCAGGGTCAGTTCCAGGAGCCGTATTTCGCGCCATACCCACCATTACTATTTCCCGTCTTAAACGCTCGGCTACCATAGGAGAAACGCTTCCTCCGCCATTCCCGCGAACATCTATAATAAGAGCCTTCTTGCGAAGCTGTGGATAAAAATGTTTGACAAATTCATTTAAACCCCTTACGCCCATGTCAGGAATATGGATATAGCCTACTTTTCCGTTTGTCGCTTTGCTAACTTTATCAATATTGTTCTGCACCCAATTGTAATAGACCAGTGAAAGCTCATCCTTAACAGGGATGACAACAACTTCCTTACTTCCCTTTTCATCAGGTTTTGTGTTTACTCGAAGTGTCACCTGCTTTCCTACAGTGTTCAGCAGTGCTTCATATATATTATTCATCCTGTTTGTAGGCTTGCTGTTTATGGTTATTAGATAATCTCCTTCCTTCACATTCACTCCTATCTCAGTTAGAGGAGAACGTAAGGACTTATTCCAATTCTGACCTTTCATTATTTTAGTAATTTTATAGTAACCAGATTTCTCATCCCGTATAAATTTTGCCCCGAGCATTCCGACATTTATTCTCTTCGGATGGATAAAATCGCCTCCTCCAACATAAGTATGGCCAACACTCAATTCTCCAATCAATTCTCCTATAACATATGTCAGGTCCGCCCTATGAGTAACAGCCTTAGCCAAAGGTTCATAACGTTGCTT
>AWNV01000069.1 GCA_000493965.1 Candidatus Aminicenans sakinawicola JGI OTU-1 | reverse complement strand
GATTTAGATTATATTATCGATATGATAGAGGATAAACTAGTTCTGAGGGTTTCATGGAGAACGATCAAAACTAGTTGATATTATATTAATTCTATCAGCAATTTTTATGAATAATCCAGGTTAAATCAGGTTTCTTATACCTTAAGGTTTGTCTTTTCTTTTGTAAGGAAAGTAACAATTATCGCTAGTGAAATGGCGGCAATGAAAGTTACGGCTCGTGCAGTAATTGTATGATCGAGGCCTGTAAAAATCCATATAACTGTTGTGATGAGACCGGTAAGAAGGGCTGTGACGACTCCTGCCGAGCCAAAACGCTTCCAATAAAAGGACAGAAGAACTGCGGGTGCAAACGAACACCCTATGCCAGCCCATGCGTAGCTGACTATATAATAGATCAAGTTAGAAGTTGTGAGTGCAAGTATCAGCCCGAGTATTCCGATCAGCAGAGTAGCGATGCGTGAGATGCCTAGCAGAGTCCTGTCTGAGACTTTTCCCTTCTTGATGATACCTCTGTATACATCCTGGCTTATTGAGGAAGCCGCTACCAGCAGCATGCTTTGGGCAGTGGATATCATTGCTGCTACAGCTCCTGCCAGGAGAATTCCAGCCAGCCACCATGGGAAGAGCCGGGTCAGGATGTGAGGGAGGATCATTTCATTGTCAGATACAGCGTTGGGGCCGAATAAAACGATCGAACCAAGCCCTATGATGATGACCCCGATGTAGGCAAGGAAAGTCCATGCTACCGCGATATTACGCCCGATTTTTACGTCGCGGTCATTCCTCATTCCCATAAAGCGGGCGTTAAGCTGCGGTTGTCCCCCAAGGTAGCCAAAAAACCATGCGAGGTTATTGAATATAAGCAGTCCGGCGCCAAATCCGCCAAGTCCTCCGGTCAGGGATCCTATACCGCCGCCTGCAGAAGCAAGGGCATTTGGTATGTTGGCTTGTCCGGAAAAAATATGGACGAGGATGATGATAGGGGCTACTACGAGTGTTGTGATCATTAGGATTGACTGGAAAGTGTCGACCGCCACGACACTGATAAATCCGCCTATTGTTGCATATGCAAGGATGACTGCTGCTGCAATGATCTGCCCCCAGAATGGGTCCAGACCGAATGTCTTGAAAATCGTTTTGCCTGCTCCTGCGAACTGGGCGCCAACATAAAATATGAAGAAAAAGACTATTATCAGGGTTGAAAGTACTCTGATTGTGTTTGCTTTTTCGGGAAACTTGGTAGAGAAGTACTCGGGCATTGTCATTGCGTTATATTTTTTTGTTTCGGAACGGAATTTGCGTGCCAGTACTATCCAGGCTGTGCTTATTCCTAAAAGGCATCCTAAACAGGTCCAGATTCCGGAGATGCCGGTGGCATAGATAAAGCCTGTGAGCCCGAGGAGCAGCCAGGCCGATTCTCCGGTTGCCCTTTCGGACAGGGCTAACATCCAGCCCGGAAGTTTTGAACTGCCAAGGACAAAGTCAGATTGGGATTTAGTTCTCAGGCCCTGCCAGAGGCCGAGAGACAGAGTCAGTACAAGGTATGCTACAAATATAGCAACCATTGAGTTTTTTCCTTTTAGGGATTTTAACCGTTATTTTTATAAAAATAATTGATTTCCCATTCAGCAGTAGCCAGGCTGTCGGAACCATGGACTACATTGCGCTCAATTGAAAATCCAAACTGATGGCGTATGGTCCCGGGTGCTGCCAGTGCAGGGTCTGTGACACCCATGACTTCTCTCCAGCCGGCAATGGCATTTTCTTTCTCCAGTATCATTACAATGATTTTACCCGAGGACATGAAATCTGTCAGACTTTCGTAGAAGGGTTTCTCCTTGTGGACAACATAAAACTCTTTTGCTTTTTCCTTACTCAGATGAAGCATTTTCAAGCCTGAAATCTCAAATCCTTCTTCCTCGATTCTCTGGATGATTTTGCCTGCGGCTTTCTTTTTTATTGCATCAGGTTTAATGATGGCCAAAGTTTTTTCACTCATGATAGCTCCTTGTGTTTGTATTTATTAGCTGATTGACAGGTCGGTTTTTTCTCCTTTCTGTATGAATAAAGGGATAATATAATAGAAGAATGAAAAATTCAATTCTTTTAAAATTTGCTTAAGATGTATGCAAAAAAGTAGCCTCTAAGTTTTTTTTGAGGTAAAATGAGATGCCATGACAAAGGAAGAAGAAGGCTATGTCAGCATCAAAAGGTTTGTCCTGGATTGCGGATTTTCTCTTTTTGGTGTGGCAGACATCACCGGAATAAAAGACGAATTTAACATTATAAAAGAATCGCTTGCCGGGCTTGACAGGGGGATATCTCTCGGGAAAAGGCTTCTGGATACAATAATAGAGGATATCAAGGACAAGCCTACAGCGCTTTATTTCCACCACTACAGGCAGCTTAATTTTTTTCTTGACAGGAAGGCCTTACTGGTCGCTTCACTCATCCAGGAGCTGGGATTCAGAGCACTTCCAATCCCTGCTTCACAGATCATCGACTGGGAGAAACAGAACAGCCATGTGTCGCACAAGAAAGTAGGGAATTTAGCCGGACTGGGATGGATAGGACGGAACAACCTCCTTGTAAATCAGAAGTTTGGTGCGAGGTTCAGGATTGTCACTGTGCTGACAGATATGCCTCTTAAACCGGATGAGCCCGTGGAGTTTGGCTGTGGAGATTGCAGGGAATGTATATCGGTTTGCCCGGCTCAGGCTATAAAGGAGAAGCGTGAGGATTTTGATCACATGGCGTGTTTTGAAAAGCTGAAAGAATTCAGGAAAAATAGAATTGTCAGCCAGTATATCTGTGGAGTATGCGTAAAAGCCTGCGCAGGATTCAAGAAGAATTCCGGCTAACAGGAACGGAAGAAGGGGGGGGCGGATTAAGCTGAAAATGGGTTTAAGGTCTGGTTTTAAGGGCTGTTTTGGCCCCAAAATTACCGGATTAAGGGCTAAAAAAGGGGGGGAATCAGAATTAATTTAAACTATATCAGTAAGATACATAGGTCTGACCCTGTTCCGCTCGACCCGATAAGTTCTGTTCCGCTGTTCCATCTTTGGGTTTTTCACGGGGTATTAAAAAAATGATCCAAAAGATGAGCCACATAAGCTCTTCGCGTTTTCGGATCTTTAAAATTAATGTTGACAAAAGAACGGAAAATCCTGGGCATAAGCGCTGGAAGAACAATCGATGATATTAACTGCACTATAGTTATTTTGAGTTCCTTTTCTTTATCTTTTGCTTCCTCTTTTTCTATCTTACTCAGAATGTCTTGGAGGAAAGCATTAAATCGGCGGACAAAGATGCCTTTATAATTATTCTTTATAAGAGGGGTATAGAGATGTGCTACTGTTATACCAGGATAATTGACAATCCCTTCTATGATAGCTTCGAGAAATTTCTGTAACCGAACCCGGAGTTCGATATTCTCCAGACTGAGTATTTCCTCTGTCAGGCCTGACATTTCATCAAGTGTCTGGTTCATCGCTTCATCCACAAGCTTTTCTTTTGTTCCAAAATAATAATTGATTGCCGCGCTGTTCACGCCGGCTTCCTTGGAGATGCTTCGAATGGTTAGAGATTGGATCCCGTCTCTTCCCACGCAGTCTATCGTCGCAAGGATAATTTTTTCCCGTGTTTGTAATTTATTAGAGGGCATTGTTTTTTCCTTTCTTGTTTAAATTCTTCATTTTAATCATTTGATTTAATTATAGGTTTTTATAACCCTTATGGCAAGTCAGAAGGTGAAATAGGGATTTTTTAAGCTTCACTTGACAAGTTATTTTTTCAAGGCTATATTAATCAAGTGGTTAAATTAAATGTTTTAATTCAGCGTTTAAATCGAACGGATTAGCAGTATTTGAAAAGCGTATCTGCTTGGCCTAAAGAGGAATATATGAATAGTATAAAGCAGCTCTCGCTCTTAATGATTGCCATCTTCTTTGCCTTCTACTTCGGCTGTGCCGAATGTGCGGCCGGCTCAACAGAACAGACAGGTACTATCAGAGGCCGGGTTGTAGACAAAGAGGTTAAATCTCCTGTGCCTAATGTGAAGGTCAAGATTGTCGGTACTACGTTTGGAGTTATTACCGATACAGATGGAAATTTTACCCTGTCCGATATTCCTGTCGGGAACTACTCCCTGGAATTATCATGCCGTTTTTATGTCACGCAGCGTAAACTAGACGTAATAGTGAAATCAAAGCGCATTGCCTATGTAGAAGCTGAGCTTCAACTTGATAAGATCATCCATGAAAAGGAAATAACAGTGACATCTAGTTACTTCGCCGGAACCGAACAACAGCCCACTAGTGTGTCCAATTTTTCCAACGAAGAAATAAGACGAGCAGCAGGTTCGGCTGGAGATGTCAGCCGCATTCTCAGTAGTCTTCCCAGTATTGCCAAAGTCAGCAATGATATGACAAATAGTCTTATAGTTCGTGGGGGGAGCCCGGCAGAAAATGCTTTTTATATCGACAACATTGAGATTCCAAACATCAACCATTACCCAACTCTGGGATCCACAGCCGGTGCGATCGGCCTCTTGAATGTCGACTTCATCCGGGATGTTCGTTTTTATTCGGGAGGATTTTCCTCTATATATGGAGACCGCATGTCCTCTATCATGGATATATCGTTCAGAGAAGGAAACCGTATTGAACATGACTACCAGTTCGAGCTTAGCATGATGGGTTTAGGTATGATTGCCGAAGGCCCTCTGGCAAAAGACAGGGGCTCCTGGATGTTTTCAGCCAGGAGGAGTTATTTGGACCTTTTGATTAAACTTATGGGACAAGGAGTACCTGTCAATTGGAACGACTTTCAGAGTAAACTTACTTATGATATTTCCAAGAAAAGCAAATTAACATTTCTCGGAGTTCTTGGGATGGACGAAAGCGGGACTGAAAAAGAAGATGCGCTTAAGGACATAGAGAGTTTTTATGGCAGTCTGGATACTACAGAATATACACTCGGTGTCAACTGGTTTGCCATGTGGGGAGCAAACGGCTATTCAAACATTTCTATCTCCCGATATTATACAAGGTTTAAAGACTCTTTCTTTCACACAGTCTCGGAAGACCTTGCCCGCCAGGGCAAAAACACGGAACAGGCCTTTTCGCTGAGAAATGTCAATTACTATCGATTCAATGAGAACTACAAGCTTAGCTTTGGAATTGAGGCGAAACATCTCATCACAGATTATGACTATTTTCTAGCAGAATATACCGGTTTGTTGGGAAAGAAGGTTCCAGATATTGTCAAAAAAATCCGTGTATCTGCTGTTAAATATGCCGCCTTTGCCAACAACAACTGGAATCCTTTGCCCCAGTTAGTTTTTAACATAGGTATTCGCGCTGAGCATTTTACCTATAATCGAAACACTCACTTTTCTCCACGATTTTCCTTCTCATACAAGATTTCCAAGAGGACATCACTAGATGCTGCGGCAGGTGTATTTTATCAGCATTTGCCGTTGATCCTTCTTCTCCAGAACGAGAACCATAAAAACTTGAAAGATCCAGTTGCATATCATTTTGTTCTAGGGCTGCGTTACCTGCTAACAGAAAACACTAGGTTAACTTTAGAAATCTATGACAAGAAGTATGATCATTTCCCTCTCGATTCATCCCAGCCTTCTCTGTTCATATTTGATGAATTATTCTACGGGAGTTTTTTCACCAATCATGAAAGCCTTGTCGATAACGGAAAAGCCCGTTCTTACGGAATCGAATTTATGATCCAGAAAAAATTGGCTAAAAAGCTTTATGGATTGATCAGCACTTCCTATTCTCGCGCTCGTTACCGGGATCTAGATGGAAAATGGCGGAATCGCGTCTATGACAGCCGCTTCATTTTATCCATGGAAGGCGGCTACAAGCTCAACAAATACTGGGAATTCGGCTTGAAATTGAATTATGCTGGTGGAGTTCCGTATACTCCCTTTGACATCGAGGCATCGCGGGCTGTAAACAGCGGTATATTCGACTGGACACGCATCAACAGCGAATGCTTACCGAGCTACTGCACATTAAATATTCGAACTGACAAGAGATTTTATTTTGGCGGTTCTAATCTGATCATCTACTTTAGTCTCTGGAATGTCTTTAACAGAAAAAATGTTTTCTCCTATTATTGGAATACTATTGAAAGGAAAGCTGGCAGATCTTCAGGGTGGGGCCTGCTGCCTGTTTTAGGTGTTGAATTTGAGTTTTAGAAACCATAAATCATAGGAATACCAGTCCAATTTGTGAAGGAATTAGGAGATTCCGAGCCTGAATTTCAAGGAATTGAGTGTGTTTTTCATGAGCATGGTGATGGTCATAGGACCAACCCCGCCCGGTACGGGTGTGATCCAGCCGGCGATTTCCTTGGCCGCCTCAAAATCCACATCACCTTTCAGGATGGCTACTTTTCTTCCTGTCTTTTCGCTTATCTTTTCGCCGACTCTGTTGACGCCCACATCGATGACACAGGCACCGGGTTTGATCCATTCAGGCTTGACCAGACCGGGAACACCGGCGGCAACGATGAGGATGTCAGCGCGCTTACAATGGGAGGCCAGGTCTTTGGTTCTTGTATGAACAACTGTAACCGTGGAGTTTGCCCCCGGTTCTTTCTGCAGCAGCATATTGGCAACCGGTTTGCCGACAATGTTAGACCTTCCCACCACAACAACTTCTGCTCCTTCTGTTTCAACGCCTGCCCGTCGAATCATTTCCTGAATGCCTGAAGGAGTACACGGAGGAAACTTGACCACAGAACCGCCGATCATCAGCCGCCCCAAATTCACCGGGTGAAAGCCGTCGACGTCCTTGTCAGGGTCAATCGCATCGATAACCCTGTTCTCATCAATGTGTCTGGGAAGTGGCAGTTGGACCAGAACACCATGGATCGTATCGTCCCTGTTATACTGGTCAACCAGGGCCAACAACTCTTGTTCTGAAATGCTTTCTGGCATGTTGACTTGGACCTCTTTGAAGCCAAGCCTCTTGGCTGTTTTAATCTTTCCTGTTACGTAAGATACAGAAGCAGGATCTTCACCGACAAGAATGGTAACCAATCCGGGAACTACTCCATATTCTTCTTTAATCTTTTTGACCTCAGCCTCGATCTCGGCCAGTATCTCCTGCCGGATCTCCTTCCCTTTGATCAGTTTTGCAGTCAACTCTCTTCTCCTTTCTTGGAATCCCTGCAGATTTTATACTGCGCTTCCTATTGTGTATAACACAGCACAAAATTTTGTTCAATTTTAATTAACAGGATTATTCGCGAGCCAACCAGCCTAGCCTCTACTGCCATGCCAAGGGACGCGAGGAGGGGGGCGAGTGGATGCGGAAGGAACTCATCCTGGATGTTCCTCACCGCCAGGTGGTATTCACTGTCCCCAAGATGCTGAGAATATTCTTCAAATACAAACGCTCGCTTCTCTCCGCTCTTTGTCTCTGCGGGAAAGAGGCACTTCTGAAATACTTCAAGGCGGTTGCAGGCAGAGAGCTTACGCCCGGGATTATCGCCGTGATACAATCGTTCGGGTCCCGGATAAATCTTCACCCGCACCTGCATCGAGGATCATAAAGTCATTGATAAGATCATCGCTCACCTCGAACTCACCTTCATGGCTGAACGGCCTCCTCCTCCACACAATTGTGAGCAACTCCTCTCGATGGCAGCCGAAGAGAGAGGCGAGTATTTCTGAGAGCATTCTTGACTGCTTTTTGTCATTTTGTTTTTTTGTATAGACAACTCGGAATTCGCCATTTCATTCATCTTATGGTGCATTCTTTTTTTGCGGCATCGACCAGAACATTATCTCACATCATCACAGGTCTCCTAGTAAATCCCCGGAAACAACCGATAGCGCACGCGTCGCGCATATTCCTGATACCCTGGCAACTCTTCCTGCAGCGTTTGGTCTTCCAGTGCGGTTCTGATCACTGCTATGACCAGCGCCACAGCTGCCGGAATAAGTGTCCACAAGGAACCTAAGGCCAGCACAATTCCTAGCAGTGGCAGAACATTTCCGGCATAGCCTGGATGCCGGACGATTCGATAGGGTCCGCTGTCACACACAGCATGCTCTCGATCCGCTTGAATGCGCACCACGCTGGAAAAGAAACGGTTCTCTGCAAATGCCCACGCAGAAAAACCATATCCGAGCGCGCTTAAGAAAATGCCGAGCACGATCAGCCATAGGGGGAATACAGGTGACCAGCCAAAGCGGTGGTCTAGTCCTGCCACAATCATGAGTGGGAAACTTATGCTCAGCGCCATCAGCGGGGCAAGCACTTTATCCCATGCTTTCGCATCTTGGATCTTCTCAACGTTTTGTCGTTCTGCTGTTATTCCCGGATGCCGCCATTCCCCCCAAATGCGTCCTCCCACACCAGCAGCAACAAATAACAGGGCATAGACCCACGCCTGCCACCAACCGAAATCTCCTCCGCACACGAATAGAAGCAGTGGTATGAAGAGATACACCGCAATTAAACCAATCCACTGGCGAGGGGAACTTGTTTGAACCACCTTTTGATCAACTGCCTTCGACTTCATATCATCCTCCGAACCACGCGAGAATCAATCTGCGATTTCATCATACTGTTTTTTGAATTCACCGTAAACAATTCCAAATCTCGTTTGGATTTTGATTTATTTTGTGTTGAACTCATAGAAATGTACCTCCTGTACTTTTATTAATCAGCCCAACGCCTTGTTCCTGGCCGTTTATAGTGGACCGTTTCACTTGCTTCGGACAAATACATAATACAGTATATTAATGCTTATTTTGTCTTTACGATACGAAAGCCAACATTGTAGTGACGAGCATCCCGCTCAATCCGTACTGTGGATTGCCTTGGGTCGCTTGCGGGATTATCAAAGGAATTTCCACATAAAGGACGTTTGATATCGCTGCCAATTCTGTCACCATCACCTACAGGCCAATCCGTACACCACTCCCAAATATTGCCACTCATGTCATACAAACCCAGTTCGTTAGATTTCTTCACACCCACTGGTTGAGTCCTGTTGTCGGAATTACCTTCTGACCAAGATACTTCTTTCCAGTTGTTGCTTCCACTGAATGTATAACCTTTACTTTTACTACCCCCAGTTGCTGCAAATTCCCATTCTGCTTCATTAGGCAAGCGGACTTCGCTTCCAATCTCCTTGCATAGCCACTGGCAGAAGCCAATGGCATCATCCCACGACACTTTGATAACAGGTCTATTGACTCTTCCCCAGCCTTCGTCATCAGACTTTTCCGTACGTGTAGCGTTGCAATAAGTGTCATACTGGTCGAAGGTAACTTCTGTTGCACTCATATAAAAACTGCTAATAGTTGCTTGACGCATCGAATTACCACTTCCCATAGTGAATGTACCACCCTGTACCTCAACCCATTTAATACCAAGATCCTGGGCATGACAAACAGTAAAAGAAAATATAATAAATGCTATTGTACTAATTTTTATTTTCATGGTTTCTCCTATTATTTTACTTCATTAATGTTTCAATAATTTTGCCTCAACTCCAATAGGTATAACAAAGGGCTCACCGGCGCGGTGAACCGTTCACCGTCCAAATGTTTCGTTCAAAACACTCCACGAACAGCTTACTGCTCCGCACTCTTTGAATGATTCGCGCCACGGCGAAGCCGTCCAAAGTTGAACTTTATAATGAAAAACAGACGTGCCCGCCGCGTCCGCGTGCTGCTGCGGGTTATACGATTGTTTACATAAATCAAAAGATAAGGATTTCCTTTTTGCGCTTGCGACAAATCCCTCACAATTTTCCTAAATTCCCACCCGTTAGCATGCTGAACTAAGATTATCACATCTAAACCAATATTCCCCATATCAACTTTACGAAAGAGAATATTGGGTATCATTTTGATTTAAAAACCCCGTTAATCACCTTTTTTTTATAATACAACATTTTATCAGCCTGTTGTAATAAAAATGTCACTATTTTCTTTGATCTTTGCAATTTTCTTTCACAAATCCGAGAATTAGGGATACTTGTCCATCCATTTCTCTTAGAAATTGCTGCATTATAACAAACAATGTCTTAATCGATTCACCCGAGACAATATCTCAGAAAACATCTCCTTGCTTATAGCAACCTCTGCCATTTGGAAAATAACGTAACGGCTACGTCTCAGAACCTTAGCCCCGATCTTTATAAGTTTCACAAGCAGGCTTCGAAGTGACCAATGTTTTATTTTACCTGGAAGAACCAGTCGCCGCAGAAAGTTGCCCAGATTATAGGCCAGTACAAACAACCCTAATCTCACCTGATTCGAGACGAAATGTTTGCATGAAAGACGGGTCCAATTAAGTGCATACTTTCCTTCTTTTATCCACTGTTCTGCAATCCCTCGTTTATTGTAGAATCGAACCACACCCTCTGCCTTGGCACTCATATTAGTCACGATAAAACCTACTCTCGGAAATAAATCTCCCTGGTGCCATTCAACTTTCGCCACAACACGACGCCGTTTTTTCCAACTTGCTGCTTTATACTTAAAATCGTAAAGCTTAATTACAGGCTTTCTCGACGGACGTCCAACAGGACGAGTTAGAAGATGTTTAATCTCATCATACAAGACATCATTCGCCGGGAGGCGGATAGCATACAAGAGACCTTTTTCTTCAAGGTATTCATAGATCTCAGGCTTCGCAAAGGCAGCATCACCTCGAAAGTGCTTCCGTACTTTTTTGTTTTCGTACCGTCGAACGATTGGTTCCAGTAGCTCTTTCCAGCAATCAGCGCTGTGGACATTGCCTGGACGTAGCATTGCTCCCTCACAGTCCCCATATTGGTTAAAGCAAAACAGAGGATGATAACAATTACATCTGAAATGACCGTTGTATGCAGAACCTTCTTGCTCTCCATGTACAGGACTCTCTGAACTGTCCAGATCTAAAATGATTCGACGATATGATGTTCTTTCCATTGCTCTCTCAACCCAGCTTCCGTTAATTTCAGACAAACCTTCAAGGTTTTTCTTCAAGGGAAGAACCTCTGTCTCGAATCGACCTACCGTGTTAACGCTCGCGGCATTCTTCCTCTTTTTCTTTCCCGTCACAGCTCTCATGACAGGATCTACTGATAATCGCTGAGCATCATTGACATCCTCATATCCTGCCAGCCGGCTGTATACAGATTGGCGCAGCAGGTTGGTCATATCATGCTGAATATTGCGCCCGGTTCGTTTATCGTTCATTACAGTAGAAGCTGAATTAAATAATCCTAACGCATCATCAAGCTCCCGATAAACAAGCAGGCCCCCATCAGATGTCAATCTTGCACCATGAAATTCAAGCTTTATTTTTCTGTCGAAACGAATATTTAATCTTTCACCCTTTGTGTTCTTCATTTTCGATGCCATTATCTCCATCTATCTTGTTATATAATAACATCTTAGGGTGACTTTGTTAAGCGATATTTGCGTTTAATATGGGGAATACGGGCTTATATGCCTCATACGATTCCAATCGATTTATTGGAGATTGGAGTTTTTCATCTGCTGCCTTAAAGGAAACCATTGCGAGAGAAGATGCAGAAAGAAAGACAAGTCCCAAATAAATTATAAGATAAAATTTGTTACACATGCTCCCTCCTTCTGTTTTATCCTTTTTTTATAGGCGTAATCACCAGGACAAAAGTCATAACTAAAAATATCAGCGTCACCAGTGGAAAAATATACCAGATAACCCGGCTTAATGTAGAATGTTTGTTTGTCCTTTCGGATTTGACTATCCGGTCCTCCAGGGGTGCTCCGACCAGCATAATTCCCAGCAAGGCGATGAAGCATGATGAAATGATGAAAGTCACTGCAGATGCCATATTCTCGATGTTCTTGGAAGAGAAGGCGAGTAAAACCTGAATGAATCCCATCAGGGATCCGATCAGGCCTGTTAAGGCAAAACTCAATGTAAAAGGCCGTCCGGTTGAAGCATTGCCCACGAATAAAACAATGGCAATTGTCCCTCCCAGGACGACCAGCAGTGCCGGCCAGTAAATAATCCACTCCCACGGCTGGAATTGGGGTGATGACATTGACAGGGAAGGTCTGATTATTGTCCATGAGGTTATGGCAATGAAAACAATATACCCGATTATGTTTTCAAACCTAAGAGTTGCGGTTTCTCTTTGTACCGGCTTCTCGAGTGTGTCTGGGTCTTCCTCGAGTGGCTGATTATGAAGCTCCTCTATCAACTTCCAGGCGGGAACAAAGCAGATCACTCCCAATATCATTCCATAAATCGTGGTTACAAAGGAATTTGCCATTCGAGAAGCAATGCCTGATACTCCACCTACAGAGTCGGAAAGAGCTATTACAAGGTTAATGATGCTTCCCAGAATACCCAGCATCCATGCATTTCGGGCGGCTGCTTCCCAGAAAAGGGCGGATTTTCGCATCTCCTTTCGGGTCCCCGGAACTCCTGCTGCATGTTTAAAGGCAGCTGCGATCTCAGGGCCGGAAAAGCTTAACAGCGCCATGGCCATTCCTCCCACAAGCACAAAAACAAGGCCGTAACCGCCCATTAAGTTACCGAATTTTCCGGAAAAAATTGCGGCTGGTACCAAGATGGCCACGATCAAAATTCTTGCCAAAACAAGAAATATTCTTTTTTTATTTATCTGAGATGTCATTTCAAATATCCTCCTTTCTTACTTATCCTGAATTATTCATAAAAACTGTCGATTATTACTATGAATAATCCAGGTTAATTAGCCATTATGCATCAAGACTCCTTTTTTTGATTTTGGGAGTCATTATTTGCGGCGAAACCGGTTTATTCCATGTAAAATGGAGTTGCATGACTAATGTTTCTTCTTCACTGACTATTGTAGGACCCGGAAGGAATTTTTTGATACTCAATGGAAGATAGGTGTTTAAATCGACTATCATTTCCAGAAGAGACTTTCCGATATGATTCGGATCTTTAAAAGTGAATGATCCCCGTTCTTGTTCGGCCAGTGGTTTGTACTGTTTTATCTGCCATCTTCTGTACATGCGCTCCGCCAGCTCGACTGGGGAAAGAAATTCCATAACCGGTTGAAAAAGTGGATCTTTGATTTGTTCGACGCCTTTAACCTTGTGCATTACATTTTTTATATGATCGGCGATGAAGATATCCTCTTTAGAGATCCACAATGTTTTGTCGATCTCATTTGCCTTTTGGACATCCACACGCGTCATGTTGGGTGAAATCCATTGAATGGAGTAAGCCAGGAATTGCCCATCCCGGGTGGGAACTTGCACCGAGCATTCCATCGACCCGGTGTGCCGGACCTGGTCCGAGACAGATACCGATGTTCTTAGCATCAAGACAGTTTCAGCTAGGGCGCTGCGTTGAACGTTCATATGCATGATAACGCCTAACACCACCATGATTATGGATGAGAGTGCCAGAACTTCCTTTCTGAGTACCCAGTGTGCCCATTGCCATCGAACATTCGTCCTGGATTGCTGATCAGGCTGTTCGAATTTTTTTCTGAACTGAGCGAAGTGTCTTCTCATCCGACTCTCTGACTCCGGAGGAAGATCGTCCTTTAATACCTGCTTGAGCAGGTCATCGATTTTCATGTTAAGCGGTTTTTCTTTTTTCATTTTGATACCTCCAATAGGGGAGATGTATGTAAATGGGAAAGCCATTGACTCAACCGTGCCCGGCCTCGTGAGACATGGATTCTTGCCGTTGTTTCACTGCAGCCCAGAGTCTGTGCGATGACATCATAGGGCTGGTCTTGAATTATTCGCATGAGAATCGCTACGGCCTGTCTCTTTGGAAGCCGGCCGATGGCTTTGAAGATTTCGTCTTCGGTTTTTTTTCTTTCCAGAGCCTGGGAGACAGTTGTTTCAGAGGGACTTTGGAGTTTGTGCAGCAAAGAGGAATTTTGCTGTTTACGGAATCGTGCTCGCTTTCTCAACGAGTCGTAGGCGGCATTCAAGCAAATTTTCAAAATCAGCGCATGAGGATTGGGGTGGCAGCAAATGCGTTCCCGTTTCTTCCAGATGATAATGAGTGCTTCCTGTAGTGTATCTTCCGCTAATTCTGGATGACGCACAATGCGCCATATGGACCGCATCATCTGGGATTCAACTGGTGCTATCAACTGTTTATAGATTGTTTTTTCGTCAAACACAAGGCTCTCCGCTAGGTGTATCCAGTTGCTTTCGCTCTCGAGTATTCCAGTTTTTTGAGATGCAATAGTGATGCCCATTTTTCCATATTAGTAACCGTTCAAACAGGAGCAATTGTTTATCCTGAATTATTCATAAAAACTGTCGATTATTAATATGAATAATCCAGGTTATATTCCTTAGATGTTTTTTTGAGCATATTCTCTCAGCTTATATTGTATCCTTTCTGAAATTTTTCAGCCAGCAGGAAAAACGAGATCGAAGTAAACAAAACAAGTGCGATGTTCGGTAATCCTATTGGATGAACAATCGAAACATCAGATATGATATAAGGAGGTTAATATGAAAAACAGACTGTTTATTTTTATTGTAATCGCACTGATAGTGTTTTTGACGGGCCGGATAGAGGCGGCTACAGATACGGGAAAAATCGATGCGAAAATCAAGCTGGCCGCTGATTATTTACTTGATCCGGAAGGACCTGGAGAAAAGGTGGAAACAGGATTTAAGTTGCTTTTAGAAGCGATCGTCATGTCTGCACCGGATACGGAATTTCCGGCGGCGTTTGGAGAAAAGATGTCAGAAGCCAAAAAACTGTTTGATTCAACGGCGATCTTCAACGAAAAGGGAATCACATTGCTCAATGAGTCCTATAATTTAATCAACTCCGGTGAGGAATTTCAAATGCCAGACAGCATTTCAAGCATAGAGGACGCAGTGGAATATGCCCGTAAACAACTCGATGCGGCTCGAGAGTATCTGAAACAGGGAAAAACCGGCAAATGCGTAAACATCCTTACAGAAATCGCCATAATGATCGTCACGCCTGTGGAAAGAATTCCTTATTAAGAAGTTGAAATCACCTTAAAGCTTATTAAGATTTTACGGTGTCTCTTGCTCTATAAGATACAGCCAATCCTTGTATTACCATGTAAAAGAATTTATTCAACAAAGCAACATTTGTTGACTGGACAATCCTTCCAACGTTTACTTCTGTTGACATTTTTGCAAAGAGCGTGTGAATCAGAGATGGCCATTTACAGGGGAGGATATCTGTGTGGCTCTATTCTGGCCCGTTTCTTGAATCATCCCTGCTGCCATGGCAGGGGTTTATCACCAGCGTCATCCGGAACGTAGTGTTTTCTAATTGTTGACCTTTTCATGTAAAGTTCGCGGATTTTGTCCGTCATGTCATGGCAAGCGCCGTGAGGGATGGGGTGAGTGGATGATTCTCTCTTCCCTGAGGATTTTTTATTGACTGGACTTGTTTTTTGTGTGTATTATGGGTTATAGATTCGCTTAGGGAATGGGAATTTGATGAAATTGAGAGAAAATCGTCCTCAACAGAAAAAAGAAATTCCTTCTATGAAAATCAGCCTTCCTTAAGGGAAGGCCAAACAGCTACTACCGCAGCCCATCGCAGCCAGCGGTTGCCTTGCTTAACGATCTTACCATGATAAGTCCTCTCTCCTGAGCTGTGGGTAGAAGGTATAACCCCGATTCTCTTGACTGCGTTTATAGATCTCAGGAATTAAATCCGTACGTAGTAAATGAGCCAGCATGAAAGAATCCCTCTTATCTGTCTTTATCTTCGCCTTGGCTATAGCTTTCACCTGCTTAGGATGGGCAATAGTAACATCAATGCTTAATTCATCCAGAAGATCTATCATGGTATAGCTCGAGC
>AWNV01000068.1 GCA_000493965.1 Candidatus Aminicenans sakinawicola JGI OTU-1 | reverse complement strand
AAAAGTGATTATTATAGCATATGCTTTTACTTGTAGGTATTAAATTTTTAAAAATATTTAACCTTGTTTATAAAAAGGAATAGAAGTCCGGACTCGAAAATTGCAGTAGAGAAGCTATTAATACAGTAAATATGATTTTCGTAATTCAGAAAATTTCTCCAGACCACCGGCAAATATATTAACAATATCTTTGACTTCCATTCCTTTTTCAATGGCCTCTCTTATTCTTGAGGTCCCCATGATTTTGTCAAAATATTCTGTATGAAATTCAAAATGATCAGGATAGTTTGCTTTTATCGTCTTAATTATGTAAAGAGATGATTCAAAAGGTTTGTAATTTTTTCTGTCGATAACATGAATTTGTGCTCCTCCACAGAGTATCCCCTTGTATTTAGAAAAAACAGGAGTGAACCATGCTTCCCTAAACTTCACTCCAGGAAGTCCGAGTTTATTAAGTTTATTACTTAATTCATATCCGTCAATCCAGGGGGCACCAAAAAGTTCAAAAGGTTTCGTAGTACCCCGGCCTTCAGAAATGTTAGTCCCCTCAAGAAATACCTGCCCAGGATATACAATGGCCGTATTCAATGTTGGCATGTTTGGAGAAGGAATAACCCATGGCAAAGAAGTCTTATCAAACCACATATTCCTTTTCCATCCATGCATTGGAACAACAGTTAAATTTACTCTCTTTTCCAGAAATTGGTCATTGAATAACATTGCAAGTTCTCCAGTTGTCATTCCATGTCTTATTGGTATTGGATAAAGACCGACAAAAGAGCTGTAGTCAGGATATTCCAACAGCGGGCCTTCCATATCTATTCCGTTTATTGGATTCGGCCGGTCAAGTATTATAAAATCGATGCCGTTCTCAGCACATACCTGCATACAATTTGCCATAGTTGCGATATAAGTGTAAATCCTTGTACCTACATCTTGGATATCAAATACCATTACATCCACACCTTTCAACATTGAGTTTTTGGGAATCTTTCCTATATTCTGTGTATCAAAAGAACGCATATACTCATCTATATTTGTTAACATTTTAATATCCGGTTTTAGAAACTGACCGTAAAGGCTGAATACTGGAAGTTTATACTTTTTATCAAAATAGAATGGAACATATTGTCCGGCCTGCGCATTTCCTCTAACTCCATGTTCTGGCCCATATAATGCGACAAGATTAACGGCAGGATTTTCTTTAAAAAGATCAATTGTTTTCTCAAGATCACTATTGACACCTGTCGGATTTGTAATCAACCCTACTCTTTTTCCTTTAACTAAATCCAAGTGTTCTTCCAGAAAAACCTCAACCCCTGGTTTTACACCTTCTTGACGCATCGAAATAGAATGCTCTTTTTCGGTCCTGCAGGATGTTACAATGCTAGAATTCATCACAATGACGAGAAAGACAATTATAGTGTAATATGCAGCTTTCACTTGTTTTTACTTACTTATCTCTGATTTCTTTTATCTAACAGGCAACTGGCCAGCAACAAGCAGCAGAAAACACATGCCTAAAACTCCAATATTTACCCGTAGAGTTTTTTTTGTTTTTTGATATAATAAAAACCTCCTTATAAATATTTTATTATTTAAACTATCAATTCCCCTCAATTTTCTTTTGACTAACGGTGACTAAACGATTTTATTGCTTTCCCATAAAAAACTGGCTCCCCGGGAGGGACTCGAACCCCCAACCTAGTGGTTAACAGCCACCCGCTCTACCTATTGAGCTACCGAGGAGTAAGTTCAAATAAATTTAGCAGAATCTTTTGAGAATATCAAACAAAATATCAGTTGTCTCATCAACAGAGGAGCTTTTTACTATGAAACAATGGATTACGAATATCAAAATCTATATCCGGCCTGTTTTACTTTATTGCGGTAGTCATCTCCACTAATGTTTACAATCTTGCACATCTCATAAATTCTCGACCTCAAACGTACTCCGATCCTATCTACAAGGGAATCATCCCTCCGTTTGGTAAAATCAGTCTTTTTAAAGAAGGAATCTCTCGTATCTTCCTCTTCTTCTTCACTGTCTATATAATTAGACGTAAAGACAGTTAATTTTTTATTGTTATATCTGTGATTGATAATGTAGAAAATAGTATCTTCAACCCAAGCCGAAGTTCTTCTGGCTCCTAATTCATCCATTACAAGAACATCTTTTTGAAAAATTGGTTTCAGGATGTCTGACTCACTTACATAAGAATCCGAGTTAAATGTACTCTGTATCTTTCTTATCAATTCCCTGAAATCACAGAAATAACAGTCTGCATTTTTTTTTAAGATCAATTCATTAATGATGGCAACCGCAAGATGCGTCTTCCCTACTCCGCAGGGACCTTGAAAAAGAAGGCCAATATCCTGGACAGGGTAATTTTTAACAAATATCTTTGAAATTTTTAAAGCATAACGGTGGGAATCATTATGACACTCAAAATTTCTAAATGTGCGGTCTGAATATCTTTTGGGTATATTAGCCTGTTCAAAAATAATTTGACTTTTTCGCTCATGGTAGCATTTACATCTCTTGGCAACTGTCTTCCCATTCACTTTCGATAATATCCATCCCGTTCCATTACATTCCGTACAAATCTTTTCCATCAGTTTAAATATCCTCTAAGCTGTTGAATCCTATGTGACTGAGCCAGCTTTTGCATGGCTTTTTTCTCAATTTGTCTTATTCTTTCTCTAGACAGATTAAGTCTGTTTCCAATTTCCTGAAGAGTGCACTGTCTATTATCATCCAGTCCGAATCTTAATTTTAGCACAAGAGATTCCTTTCCATCCAATTTTTTAATCATTTTTCTAATCTGCCCCTGTATAGAATTTTTAATAATTTGATATTCTACAGATGGAGTAATACTGTCTGCTATTCTGTTTCCAATTTCCATATTATCATCAAAGATTGTATCGTTTAATGAAATATTTTTTCTTCCCATTATTTCTAATTCTTCAACATACTGAGTAGGCAATTTCATGCTTGAGGCTATTTCTTCCCTTTTTGCTTCTCTGCCCAATTTTCTTTTTAGTCTGGCTTTTACTTTTTTCATCTCAGAAATCTGATCGGCAAGCTTCTGAGGAACATGATAAATTCGTGAATACTTTGACAGTGCTTGAATTACAGCTTGCCTGATCCACCATACAGCATAGGATATAAATTTGACATTTTTTTTTGGGTCATACCTTCTTGCTGCTTCTATGAGTCCCAAATTACCTTCATTGATTAGGTCAAGTAAACTCAATCCTAAGCCTCTGTATTTTTTCACGTATGAAACCACAAATCTGAGATTCGACTCGATTAATTTCTTCAGAGCCTCTTTATCACTTTTTTGAATGAGTAAACCTAATTTTTTTTCTTCTTCTTGAGCAAGAAGGGAGAATTTTGAAATCTGATTTAAATATATTTTTAAATTCTTTGAATCAAGATAAGTATCATTATAATTTTTCATTCTTCTTTATTCTCTACCTTCATGATCATGGCTGGACTTATTCGTACCAGAGCATTTTTTCTAACTTCAAATTCGTCTTCTTTTCCTTCAAAAAATTCTTTCTTTATATACTCCAAAAATTCGTTTACTTCTGCCTCAATCCTCTCTATTTTCTTCCTCATGTTCAGAATCACTTCGACTCCTGCAAGATTAACTCCCAAATCGCGTGTGATATCAAGTATTAGCTCAAGCTGTTTTAGATCCTCATCAGAATAAAGACGTGTATTGCCTTCACTTCGTGAAGGTGTGAGCAGTCCCTCCCTTTCGTACAATCTTAAGGTCTGGGGATGGATATTGTATATTCTAGCTACAGTACTTATGTGATGATATTTCTTTGATTCTTTTTTCGTTTTCATGTCAAGTAATCCCCAATTTCTCCCTCGGTTTCTGACCAGTGATCTTTTCAATCTCTCTCATTAATTCTCTAATCCTCTGATCTCTAGATGGAGGTGGGACAATGAATACCTCAACAAATTCATCGCCTTGGAGCTTCTTTCCAGGCACAGGGGCTCCCATTCCTCTCAATCTGAATTTTTGACTGGATTTTGTCCCGGGAGGAATCTTGATTTTAGCTTTCCCATGAAGAGTCGGAACTTCGATTTTTGCACCAAGTGTTGCTTCAGTCACTGTAATAGGAACCTTCACATAAATATTTTTTCCCTCACGCTTAAAAAATGCATGCGGTTCAACTTCAAGTGTAATAAACAGATCTCCGGAAGGGCCTCCCATTCTTCCAGCATTCCCCTTTCCTGCAATACGGACTTTTGAGGCTGTATTCACTCCACCGGGAATCCTAACCCTTATCAGCTCATTTTTTTGAATATATCCAGACCCATGACATACTGCACACTCTTCCCCTGGAGATACTCCGCTTCCCCCACATGAATGACAAGGACTTGAAAATTTCATAGAACCTATCTGTCTGTAGATTTGCCCTCTTCCTTTACATACTGAGCACACTTGCTGACCCTTGCTTTGCACATAGCCAGCTCCATTACAGTTCGAACAAGCAATCATCCTGGTAAGTCTTATTCGTGTATCTACTCCCTTGAAAGCATCAATAAATGTAACTTTCATGGAATAGTGAAGGTCTTCTCCTCTCGTTGTTCTTTGCTGAGTTGACTGTACTCTTGACCCAAAAATATCTCCAAAGAAATCTCGGAATGAAGATGTCCCAGACCCTGAGAAATCAAAACCTTCGAAGCCTGTTGAATAAGAATGTTTGTATCCTCCTCCAGGAGGGATATTGCCAACAAACCCAAATTGATCATACTGACTCCTCTTTTTTGAGTCGCTTAGAACAGAATAAGCTTCTTGAATCTCTTTAAACCGACTTTCTGCAACTCTATCCCCTGGGTTGAGATCAGGATGGTATTTTCTTGCAAGTTTTCTGAATGCTTTTTTTATATCTGGCAGAGAAGCTTTCTTGGAAACATCTAGAACTTGATAATAATCCTTCTTCATCCCTGGCCCTTTTAGTCTTAAATGTTCATGCAGTGCTAATTGTCTGCTTGAAAAGGTATTTACAGGTTAAAAATATAGGCTTCTATCCAATTTATTTCTTTTCTTCATCTATCACTTCTGCGTCAATAACCTCGCCATCAGAGCCGCTTTCAGAAGTTTCCTTGTCTGTTGTTTGGCTTTCAGAATTACTTTGTGCTTCCTGTTGAGCATTGGTCTGCTGTGCCTGTTGTTGCTGAGCTGCTTGCTGATACATCATTTCTGTCAGTTTATGGGATGCCTGAGAGAGTGATTCTATTGCTTTCTTTATTTGCTCCAGGTCTTCACTCTCGATTGCCTTTTTTGTATTTTCTATTTCAATCTGTATTTTTTTTGTTTCGTCTTCGCCAATTTTATCTTTATTTTCTTTTAATAATTTCTCTAAACTGTAAATCATTTGATCGGCCTGGTTCTTGGTATCAATGACTTCTCTTTTCTTCTTGTCTTCTTCAGCATGAACTTCAGCATCCTTTACCATTTTTTCTATTTCTTCTTCTTCAAGCCCGCTGTGGCCTGTTATAGTAATAGATTGCTGTTTTCCTGTTCCTATATCCTTGGCAGAAACATGAAGTATTCCATCGGCATTAATATCAAAAGCAACTTCTATCTTGGGCACTCCTCGCGGAGCAGGCGGAATACCATCCAGATGAAAACGGCCTAATGTCCTATTGGCAGTAGCCATTTCCCTTTCACCCTGAAGTACATGAATTTCAACGCTTGGCTGATTATCAGAAGCAGTAGAAAATGTTTCAGTTTTTTTTGTGGGAATTGTTGTATTCCTTACAATCATTTTTGTAAACACACCACCAAGTGTCTCTATACCAAGAGTAAGAGGAGTTACGTCCAGTAAAAGCACATCTTTAACATCTCCAGATAAAACTGCTGCCTGAATAGCTGCTCCTGCTGCTACGACTTCATCAGGGTTAACTCCCTTATGGGGCTCCTTCCCAAAGATATCTTTAACAAGATCTTGTACTTTTGGAATTCGTGTCGATCCTCCTACCAAAACTACTTCATTTATATCTTCGGCCTTTACTCCAGCATCAGCCATTGCTTTCTTACAAGGATCTATTGTCTTTTGAATTATTTCATCCATAAGCTCCTCTAATTTTGCTCTACTCAGTTTTAGAAGAAGATGTCTTGGTCCAGTTGAATTAGCAGTAATAAACGGAAGATTTACTTCGGTTTCCTTAGTTGTGGAAAGTTCCATTTTTGCTTTCTCAGCAGCTTCCTTTAATCGTTGAAGTGCCATTTTATCTTTCGAAAGATCTATACCATTATCTTTTTTGAATTCAGAAACCAGCCAGTCCTGTATCTTCTGATCAATATCATCCCCCCCAAGATGGGTATCTCCATTTGTAGATTTTACCTCAACAATCCCCTCACCTACTTCCAAAATTGAAATATCAAAAGTGCCACCTCCAAAATCATATACAGCAATCGTTTGGTCCTTCTTCTTGTCCATCCCGTAAGCTAGTGCAGCAGCAGTAGGTTCGTTGACTATTCTTTCAACTTCAAGACCTGCAATTTTTCCGGCATCCTTGGTTGCTTTTCTTTGACTGTCATTAAAATAAGCAGGTACTGTAATTACGGCTTTTTGAACTTTTTCTCCCAGATAATCCTCTGCTGCCTTTTTCAACTTTCTCAGAATCATTGCTGAAATCTGAGGTGGCGCATATTTTTTATTTAATGCTTCTATCCTCACGTCTCCATTTGGATCTTTAGTCACTTTAAAGGGAACCTGCTTTATTTCTTCAGGGACTTCACTGAAGCGTCGTCCCATGAATCTTTTTATAGAATATATCGTGTTTTCAGGATTTGAAACCCTTTGTCTTTTTGCAACCTGGCCAACCAATCTCTCTCCTTTTTCATTAAAAGCAACAACAGAAGGAGTTGTACGTCCGCCCTCTTCATTTGTGATAATTACAGGCTTATCACCTTCTGTTACGGCAACAACTGAGTTTGTTGTACCAAGGTCAATTCCTATTGTTTTTGACATTTATATCCTCCGAATTTAATTTCAATATTAATTCAACATGTATCTAATATAATACTTGAGTATCTTTTTGTCAAGTATATTTAAAAAAATTATTTCATATTTATTTTATAATTCAACATAGCTGTCAATTTAAGAATAACCCCAACTGGCTGATAATAGATTTAGATAAAATAAATTTGAGGGCATGTCTACGCTCCACTAAGATTTTTAACGCCATTTCTTCCCGATCTTCTCGGCTCTGCTGGAACTCCGCATGTTTATCTTAAGCAACGTCACCAAT
>AWNV01000067.1 GCA_000493965.1 Candidatus Aminicenans sakinawicola JGI OTU-1 | reverse complement strand
AAACCTCTACAATTCAAGAAACCTCTCCATGGCTCATCTTATGGACATGCAGGGAAGGATCTTGCATACGTGGGAAGGGAAGATCAACGAAGATGATTCCTGGCAGCATGTCGAGATCTGCAAGAATGGTGACCTGTTAGCCATTGTAAAAGACAGAATGCTGGTGAAGCTGGATTGGGATTCAAACATCAAATGGTTCCAACACATGCGCTTCCATCATGATCTTGCTGTGGCCGAAAATGGAGACATCTATTCTTTGGCGAGGGAAGAGGAATCTGTTTTTGTCTCAGGTTTCTCAATCCCGATCCTGAATGAATATATTGTCATCCTCTCCCCAGAGGGAGAGATCAAGAAAAAGGTCTCTCTTTTTGATGTATTCAAACGAGAGATTCCCACTGGTAAATTCGCCGAAATACGTCGCTGGTTGAATAATCCTCGCAACCTGAAGGAGCTCGAGAGGAGGAAAGTGAATAATGATTTCCAATTCACCAGCAGAGACCCTCAGGATATCTTCCATATAAACACGGTTGAAATCGTAGACAGGAATATCGATAAAGTTGGCCAGAAAGGCAATCTTTTGGTTTGTGCTCTAAAACTAGACCTCGTGGGGATCGTTGACCTCGAGAAACAGAAAATGGTGTGGAAGTGGGGACCCGGGAATTTAAGTAAACCCCACCACCCCGCCTTGTTAGAAAACGGTCATATTCTGATTTTCGATAATGGGGTTGAGAGAAGACATTCTCGAGTTGTGGAGCTCGATCCTCCAAGTAAGAAAATTGTCTGGGAGTATCAGTCTGATCCTGCTCAGCAGTTTTTCTCTGTATCAAGAGGCTCAAGTCAAAGATTGCCGAATGGAAACACACTCATAACAGAAAGCGATAAAGGTCGCGTCTTTGAAGTAAGCTATGGGAAAGAGATTATGTGGGAGTTCTTCAACCCAGAGATAAGAATGGAAGATGAAAAAAGAGCAGCCATATACCGAATGACCAGGCTTATCGATTCGAAAAAATACCTCTTCCTCACCAGCTTGGAATAGCTTCTCTTATGGTACAGGTTTTACATAGGAAATGGTCTGGATTTCAAGACCAAATTTAAATCTTTTTTAAGGTGTACTTCCTTTGTCATGGTTTTTTAAGAAAGAGTATCAAAAAATAGAACCGTCCCCATTTATTGACTTTTTGATAATTAGTTAATTATAATATGAATGACTATGCTGGCTGGAGAGGAATCCTCCTTAGCCCCGCTTCCTTTTCCAAACCTTGGCGCCTCGACAGCCAGCGCTTTTATTTTATCTGGTTTTTTACTGCCTACTTCTTTTTATTTATAATGCCTTTAACTTTCTCCTTGGTAAGTTTCTTGATGGATTCTTCTTGCTTGAGATGAGAAATTCCTTCTTTCAGCCATTTGGGAGCTGGTTTGTCCATGAGGTAATGGTCAAAAAATTCACGCATTCGGATAGTATAGTCTTTGCGGTTGGGCTGCTTGCGCAGGCCGTGATTTTCGCCTTTGTATTGCAGCATGACCACTGGCTTACTCAGCCGCCTGATCGTGTTGAAATATTCGATTCCCTGGTTCCAGTCAACAGCGCCGTCCTTATCGTTGTGCAGGATGATCAGCGGAGTTTTTATGTTTGTGGCATAATAAACAGGAGAGTTTCTGGTGTATGCTTCTATATTGTCCCAGTAACCTCCTTTAAACCGTCCCTGACTGCTTTCAAAGATGGGTTGGTTTGCCGAACCTGAATTCCAGTATATGGAGCTGTACATGCTGAGCAAATTTGTAAGAGGCGCTCCTGCAATTGCAGCTTTAAAGGTATCTGTCTGTGTGATGAGGAATGCAGTCTGATAGCCACCCCAGGAGTGTCCGTGAATTGCCACCTTGTTTTTATCCACAACTCCAGTTGCTGCGGCTGCTTCGATGGCAGGAAGCACACACCAGACTGCTGACATGCCTGGGTCGTTGATCTTATACACTATATCAGGCATAAGCACAGCATATCCACGGCTTGTATACACGCTTTTGTTGAAGCCGCCGGCCGTGGGGAAAGAATAGCGATTTAATCCCTGGGAAAGCTTTTCATAAATATAAACGATTGTAGGGTAGCTTTTCCCCTTCTCATAATTTGCCGGCAGGAAAAGGGCTGCCTGAAGTTTATCTCCTTTAGCGCTCTTATAATCTATGAGCATAGAACCGGCAGACCATAGGAAGTCTTTTTGCTGAGGATTGGCCTCTGTGAGTTTTTGGCCTTTCTTTAGTGAGTTGTCAGTAACATAGTAATCTGGAAAATCTTTGTAGGTCTGTCTTGTATAGAGGTATTTATCCGCGTTTTTCGCTTTGGAAATTGAAAATACTGCATCATCCCAGAGGAGTATTTTGGCCCCGGGTTTTCCTTTGTTGATACAAGCTATGCCGCCTTTTTTTGTCCATTCTCCGTAAGTGCTGATATATAGAAGTGTGGAAATGTCTATTCCTTTTTCCTCGGGATCCAGCCGGAAGCGGCGGCGATAACGAATGCCTTCTTTTTTCCCGTTTACAGTTAAATTTGTTCCTTTTCCTCCATGGACAGGAACGTTCCATACATCCCAGTTGTCATACAAAAGCACAGATACTCCGTCTTTAACCCATCCGTAGCCGTATGGTGAAATAGGAGGCTTGACCACATTTTGATCGTTTTCTTCATCGATAAATGAAGTAGGCACATCTTTTGTTATGTTGTATTTTTTACCTGTGGCCATTTCATAAGTGTAGAAGTGTCCGTCATCATAATAAAGGAAATGGGTTCCGTCCGGAGATGGTGTGTAATACCACCGGCATTTTTTGAGGGCTAGTTTATGTGTTCCGCTTTTGAGGTCAAAAACATAAATATCCTGGTAGCGCCGCCCGTCAAGATTTCCAATTAATTCATATTCTTTATTATCGAATCCAATAGCCCAGTGCTGCTTTGGGGCTGCGGCGACTTGTTTTACCTGTTCGTCAGCCAGCCTGATAAACTTTTTTTCTTTCACTCTATAGATGGAAAGATAGCTGAAATCTTTATCTCTTTTTTCCTGTACCTGCTGCATGGACTGGAGCCTATTGTCGAGCCAGTGCCAGATGACAAGGCCGGGTAAATCTTCTTTATCAATGTCTTCTGCGGGTTTTTTGTCAGGAGCTTCTTTTTCCTCTTTCTCTTTATCTTCTTTTTTTTCTTCGGCTTTTTTCTTATCTTCTTTCTTTTTGATTTCATGGATTCCAAAGAGTATTCCTGTCAAGTCCTCGGTCCATACGGGATTTCTGTTTGGGCTTATTGAGAATCCTTGTGGAAAGTCTTTATCATCTGCCGGGTCATAAACAACTTTTGCAGGGCAGGTGGAAGTAAATTGATTGAAACCTATTAAGCTGAAAAGATTATCCTCATAGTTTTCATCCTCTTTTCCTTTCAATACTGCTAGTGCGTCTCCTTTTTCTGTCCAGGTCAGTTTTTTATAGCTGGCTTTGTCACTATCTAGGGGGAGTATTACTCCTGAATTCATATTCCGGAGCTGGACTCCGTTACCGCTTTTTGCCTGGGCATCCACAATCCAAGCGAGCCATCTTCCTTTTTTATCGAATGCAAATTCTGAGACATTTCCGATATTGAGCTCTTTTTGAGTGGCCATCTCATGAAAAATCATATCTGATCCACTCCATTTGTCCTTTTCCTCAGCCTGGCTTTCTGCCGGGTACTTATGAAGTGCTATCCAGGATGGATTTTCTCCTGAGAAGGAGAATGATTTTACTTTATCGAACTCCTGTTTTTTCCCTGAAGCGAGATTTACCAATCCAACTTTGTTGTACAGTTTTTTCTTTTGCTTTTTCAGTTTTTTTGCTTCCTTCGCCTCTGTCAAAATTGTGAAAGCAGCCCATCTGGAATCTTCTGAAAAAGATATGTTTCCACCTGAAGAATACATGGGAGCCTCTCCTGCTGGGAAACGAAATTCTTTTTCGCCTTTTGTTTGACGGATAACAATCTCACCGTCTCCTTCAGAAGGGGACAGCCTGTATGCAAACCACTGGCCGTTATTGGATATGACTGAGGACCTGATATTTTTCCATGCCATGATGTCTTTAATATCCTCAAGTGGCCCAGGTTCTTTGGATACGACCTTCTCTGTTTGTTCGGCAAAAGCGGGAACAAACAGAAAAATCAATAGGATAATCAGCAGAATATTTCTTGCTTTTTTCATCATTTTGCCTCCTGTTTTTATTATTCTTACGATAAAAAATAATGAGCTGAAAGTCAAAACAATTTACTATTCACTATTTTCCGTTTTCAATCTACAATTGTCACGCCTGTAAACAGATTTATTAGTTCGGGCGTAATATAATTATGTAAAGCTAATCAGATGGATGAAAAACAGCTTTTGAAATGCTGTCTTCAAGGAGAAGTAGAGGAGTATGAAAAAATCGTGAATATGTATAAGGGTAAAGCGATGACAGTGGCTTTAAACATGCTCAGGAACAGGGAAGACGCCGAGGATGTCTGCCAGGAAGCTTTTATTCAGGTCTACCGCAATCTGGATAGGTTTGATTTTAATGCAAATTTCAAAAATTGGTTCTATTCAATCCTTTATAGAAAATGTATTGACAAGATAAGGAAGAAGAGCCGTTTATTCAAATCATTCAATAAGTTGAAAATAGAAACAGAGAAGTTGTCCGCAGTACAAACGCCTGATCCATCGCTGGCCTTTCCTATAAGCCATAAGTTTTTAAAAGAATTAAGCCCGAAAGAAAGAATCACACTCATACTTTGGGCCCATGAAGGATATACAAGCGAGGAAATTGCTTCTATCCTTAGATGCTCTTCGAGTACAGTAAGAGTTTACCTTTTTAAGGCCCGCAAAAAAGTCAAATCTTTTTCGGAGAAAGAAAATGTTCAGGTGTAAAATGGTTGAATTTTTCTTTTATATGTTTCCTCTGAAAATTTGGCAGGATTTTTTGATTCAACGCCATATTCAGAAATGCCCCCTTTGTTTGAAAAGACTGGCTGATGAAGAAGAAGTCAGATCTCTGCTGCTTCAGGAAAATGAAGTTGGAGATTTATGGCCTGCAGTAAAGAATAGATTAAGCAGTGTAAGGGGAAAAGGATATTCCTTTTTATGGGGTAAATGGAAATTGGCTTTCGGGGCAGTAAGTTTAGTTGTTGTTGTTTTGGCGGGTGTTTGGCTCCATAACATATCGGTTCAAAAGAAAACAACCTTAAGAGAGACCAATTGTTTCAAGATCGATTATATAAAGGTTTGGAACAAGCCAGCCCAGGCTTTTATCTACCAGCCCAAGGATTCTAATATGATTTTTATATGGGCAGAAAAAATTGTTAAAGGAGAAGAGATATGAATAAGAAAAAATTTATTATCCTTTTAATTTTTATTGCCGGACTTTCTTTTCTTACGCTTCACGCTTCCACAAATCTGGATATAAAGCTCAGGGTTTTTGAAGGGAACAGACATGAACCTTTAGCTCCACCGCAGTTCGTCACATCCTCCTATATTCGGCCTACCATAACTGCAAGCATTCAATCTGACTTTAAACTGGAAAACGAGATAAAACAGATTAAGAGAGTTTTTAATTTGCAGAATGTAAATTTATTGACAGAAGCTGATTTGCATTTTCCGTCAAAGAATAAGAATCCTGATTCCGTAAGCCATTTTTTTCGCTTGAATGGTAATGAATACTCAATTCGTGTCCTTCTTGAAGAATGGAAATATAAAGGTCAATTCTTAATTCTTGTAAATGAACATGTCGGTGATGAAAAAAAGAATGTTGAGAATGTGTTAACAACAGAAATTACACTGCTGGGTGGCAATATGGCTGTCTTCGGATTCGAAGACAGAAAAGGAAAACCATATTTTCTCTCTTTCCATATTACGGGCCCGGAAGATAAGGTTCTCCCAGTACCACCTCCACCTCCACCGCCTCCAGCCAAGAAAAAAGTTTTTCCCACACCACCACCACCGCCGCCGCCTCCATTATCCAAGGAATTGAAAAAGGAAATTGAAGAATTTGAGAAAGGAGCAGTCAAAACAACAGGAAGTATCACTCCGCCAAAATGTATAAAAAAAATTTACCCGATTTATCCTTTAGAAGCGAGAAAGAATAGAGTTTCAGGTGTTGTTGTTCTCAGTGTAAGAACAGATATACGGGGGCGCGTTTCGAAAGTCATGGTCTTAAGGTCGATTCCAAAACTGGATAAGGCTGCAGTAGATGCAGTTAAACAGTGGATTTATGAGCCATTTATTTTAGATGGAAAACCGAGTCCAGTTGTTTTTACGATTAGGGTTACTTTTAAGCTCACTTAGCGTGGGCTATTCATAAAGAATGCCGATAAGTTATAACAATTAAACCTAGCTATAACCGCTCTATATAGAAATCTTAGAAGGATTTTGTTCTATGCTATCACCATAATATAATTTAAATCTATTATCGGCATTCTTCACCTTACAGGCGAGCCGATCTTGCCACATCTGCTTCGTTACAGCACATTCGTGGTGAAGGACCACAACTTCATGTGCTGTGCCTTGCATCTGCAGCAAGCTTGGCTCGTGAATAACCCACGTCCACCTGGTTTATTCATAGCCCTAAATGGTCACTAGGATTGCGCCGACTACTGCAAGAAAAAGTGCGATTATTCTTCCTTTAGTCACGCGTTCCTTAAGGAAAACAGCACCCAATATAAAGATAAATATTATGTTTAGCTCGCTTAGTGCAGATGCCTGTGATGCTTGAGCATATTTCATTCCTCCCATCCAGACCAGGAGTGCAATGCATCCCCCAAGGAATGAGCCAGGGACCATTGGCCCCCAGTTCTTTGGTGAAAATGCTGCTGCCAGTATCTCACGGCGTCTTGGATTGAGATAAATCAATATGCTTAGGAACAGAACTCCTCCAAGAAGCCGAACCAGGGTTGTCCATAGGAGTGGAGATTTATTCAGGATAGGTTTCATTATTACTATTCCTACTGCAAGTGTGAGCATGGAGGCTGTTCCCATGGTGATGCCTGAAATGAGGTCTTTTCTGGGTATATGGCTTTCGTGTTTTTTTTGGGAGATTGTCAGTACTGCTGAAGTAATTAGAAGAACGCCGAACAACTGCAATAAAGTCATCTGTTCTTGGATAAATGCGACTGAAAGAACAATCACAAAAGGGCTGTAAGTGCAGCTTACAACTGCAGATAGGCTGGCACCAAGGCGGTTGAGGCTGGCAAAGAAGAGTGTTTCTGAAATCCCTATGCCTATTATACCGCTCAATGCTAGCAGTATATAGCTTTGCCAAGGTGCTTTGAAAAGGACAGGTT
>AWNV01000066.1 GCA_000493965.1 Candidatus Aminicenans sakinawicola JGI OTU-1 | reverse complement strand
GGGAATAACCCTGCCTCCTAAAGCTTTGAATCTTTTTGTACATTTTTTTCCTTATCATTTCCGCTCCTGTAAAGTTTTCTCTAAACCTTACAGCAGCTTTCCTGAAAAGGGAATTCTGTCTTCCACGTCTATGGGATTTCTGCTTTCCATTACCATAGGAATTCTGTCTTCCATTACCATGGGATTTCTGCTTTCCATAGTACTAGGAATTCAGCTTACCATTTACAAAAACACGGATATCCTCAGCTCCCAATAATGCAGGGGACTTGTTGAAATGATTGGCAAATACTTTGACCCTGTCCAAATAACGCTTTTGTGTGGTCTTGGAAAGATTGCGAATCCGCATGTCTTCCAACACTCGTTGACGTAAATTATTCATGAAACCTCCTTCGTAAAGTTATAGATTTTGTGATACCAATTTTAGGCTCTTCAAAGAAGGTTTACGAGTGAGATGAAAGTCTATCCAGGATTAAAAAATTAAACGTTTATCCGTATACCGCGAAGCGGTTTAGTTCAAAAGTACTTGCCTTTTGTATGAGCACTGTAGAATCAAAGGGGCGGTGTTAATGATGGCTCGGGGACATCATTGCGCTGCTTAAAATAAACATGCGGAGTTCCAGCAGAGCCGAGAAGATCGGGGAGGAAATGGCGTTAAAAATCTTAGTGGAGCGCAGACATGCCCTCAAATTTATCCTATCTTAATCTATTATCAGCAATTTTTACCCTTTGGGTGAATAATCCACGTTCTCCTGAATTATAAAAAAAAGAGTTATTTTGACTTTGATGAAAAATTTTGATTTTTTATTCGTCATTTGTAATATAATAAGTGTAAACAGCAGTAAAATAAGAATGATAAAGATTAAATAGAGGCTTAAGATGATTTTTTCAAAAAAAGTATTAGCAATTTCGCTGATTGTCATTATTATTGTTGTGCTGGCTATCTTCTTGTTTAATAAAAGGGGTGGAGATTCTTCTGCTATTGACTCTTCACAGGATTCTTCTCAGAAGAATCCGAAACCAGAGGAGACACCTCTTTCTGTAAAAGTTGCAAAAGCCAGGAGGGGAGACCTAATCATTAAGCTGAAATCTCCGGGAGAGGCTGTTACTGACAGGAAGATTATCATTAAAGCCGAAGTAGAAGGTGTTGTTAATAAAATCAATGTGAAAGAGAGTCAGCACGTCAAAAAAGGTGATCTTCTTATTGAACTGGATGATAAGAAATATATGCTGGAAGTGGATAGTGCAGAAGCATCACGCTTGAGTAAACTTTCGGAATTGTTGTTGGAGAAGAGATTTTCTGGTGCTGAAAATGCATCTGTAGATTATGACAGGAAGAAAATCTCGAAAATAATTGAGCAGTTTGAAAATACAAAGAAGCTATATCAAAAAGGACTGATATCCAGAGAAAAATATGAGGATGCACAAAAAGAATATGAAATGGTTCTGATTGAATCAGGCGAAAAAAAAGATGAAATCCAGGCTGCTGCAAAGGGATTGACCCAGGCAGAGGTAAATGTCAAAAAAGCTAAAATGAACCTTCAAAAAACAAAGATTCTGGCTCCTTTTCAGGGCATTATCTGTGATATCCAGGTTTCTCCTGGAGAACATGTGACAAGTGGAAGGGAACTCTTTACTCTTGTAGACATCAGCAGGATTAATGTTCATGCGAGAGTACTGGAGAGTGAAATAGGGAAGATGGAAGTTGGCAGGGAAGTAGATTTAAGATTCAGTGCTTATCCAGGGAAGGTTTTTAAAGGGAAAGTAAAAGCCATAAGCCCCATAGTCAATGCCGAGGATAAGACGTGTAAAGTTATCATCGATGTTGCAAATCCGGAGGAAGAAATAAAACCAGGGATGCATGCCGAGGTCGAGATTGCTGCTGAGATATATGAGAATAAATTGCTTATTCCGCAGGAAGCTGTTCTTGTCAGGTCTGGAAGAAAACTCGTATTTGTTTATGATGATGGCTTGGCTAAATGGAGGTATATAGAAACAGGCCTTGAAAATGAAGATTATGCTGAAGTATTAGATAATGTTAAAGAAGGAGAACTTGTTCTTGTAGACGGACATTTTACTCTTTCGCATGATGCTCGAGTTAAAATCGAAAAATAGATTTCTGAAAGAAACTTATTTTAATTGAAATGTTACGGTAACGACAAAAATAACGCCTCTTGGGCGGCCGTTGATGACCATAGGTTCATAGACCCACTGCCGGACAGCATCCTTTGCTGCTTGATCGAGGAGCGGGATAGACCTGAGGACTTTTACTTTTTTAACCCTGCCGTAAATATCGGTTTCAGCCTCGATAATTACGATTCCTTCGACCCTTGCTTGGCGTGCGATATCTGGATATAAGGGTATTACTTCTTTGATTAATCTTGGTGGTTTAATTTCGCCGATAGCCCTTACAGGGGCTTCGACCTCACCGACGACACCGCCGAGCACACCGCCCACGACGCCGCCCAGGACTCCACCTACGACTCCGCCTTCTACTCCGCCTTCCACTCCGCCTTCGATACCGATGTCTGAGAGTTCTTCTTCTGCGATTTCGTCTGGGATTTCGACTGGTGCAACGAGCTGGCCGGGTTTAATGGTAGTTTTGGCCTGGACCGGCTTGATGCGAGTGTGTGTTCTTTTGCTGGCGCGTTTTTTAGCAGGTGGTGGTGGAGGAGGTGGTGGTGGAGGAGGAGGAGCAAGAAATGTACTGAAAACTTCCACAGTAGGCATGTTTTTTGTGTTGAAAAGAGGGAAAATGACCAGGAGCAGTATAATGATCGCATGTACTGCCAGGGAAAATGGAAAAACCACAGCTTTTAAACCGATATGTGTATCTCCTTCAATAAAAGAATCTTTAAACATTTTGCCCTCCTTCTGTCGGGCATAATGAATCTTTTCTTTTATCCTGGAGGGAAAAGATTCCCAATAATTGTCTTCTTGAGTACTCCCTGGGATTTGTCTTGAGAATTCATCTAATTGTTTCAAAGCAGAAAACTCTTCCCTGCATTGATGGCATACTTTAATATGAGATTCAATTTTTTCTTTGAGTTTATTATTGAGTTCACCATCAAGATAAGCGCTTAATAGGTTTTTTATTTTTTTGTGTCTCATCAGCATCTCCCTTCGAGATAGTCTGCCATCAATACTCTGAGTTTTTTTATCGCTCTATTTAATCGGGACATGACTGTTCCGTGTGGAATATTCAGGAGTTTGGAAATATCTTTATAGCTTTGGTCTTCATAAACTCGCAGGATGAAAATTATCCTCTGGTCAGCAGGAAGTGTTTGAAGGGCTTCCTTAAATTTTTCTTGCATGCGCATTTTCTCGAGTTTTTCTTGAGGCAATTCCTGGCTGGAAGAATACAGGTTTTCTGTTATTCTATTTTCTCTCTTGCCCAAAGGTTCTTCACGTTTCATTCTTTTTAGATAGTTTAGAGTGTTGTTTACGGTAATTTTCCGGATCCAGGTGAAAAAATTCATCTCCTCATTAAATTTAGGGAGTGAGAAAAAAGCTTTGACAAAAGTTTCTTGAGAAATGTCATCAGCAGCCTGGTGTATGCCTATCATCCTGTGGCACAGGTAATAGATGCTCTGCTGATATTTTTTCACTAAGAGTTCGAAAGCTTCTGTGTTTCCCTGTTTAGCCTTGCGGATTAACATGCGTTCCTCGCTTTTTTCATCTAGGCTCATTCTCACTCCCAATCTGTATACAAATGAAACCGGAAATTATTCCCTTTAGGACAAAGAGACTTAAAATTTCCTCCTCAATAGAACAATAATAAGCAATTTTTGTGCCATATTATTTCATTTATTTTCAGGTAATTAGGTATGTTAGTGCAAGTAAATATGTTTTACAATTGTAAATTTTTTTTTATTCATAAAGAATGCCGATACCTTTATTTAACCTAGATGAAATCTACTTTTCAGCATGATTTTTCGCAAGATTAAGATAGTTGCTTTCTTTGTTGAGTTAAATTTTATTATTATAATCGGCATTCTTCACCTTACAGGCGAGCCGATCTTACCGCATCTGCTTCGTTACAGCAAATTCGTGGTGAAGGACCACAACTTCATGCGCTGTGCCTTGCATCTGCAGCAAGCTTGGCTCGTGAATAACCCAGGTTAATAGTTTTCATGAATAATGAAAATATTTGTGGATTTTTTTAGTCTATTGAGGTAGTAGTTATAAATGGAGAAATCATTCAAAACCAGCAGCAAGATTTAAAGGGTAAAATCAAATTTGGGACAAAATTTAAATGAAAATAGCACAAATTTCAATCAAAAGGCCCATAACAACCTTTATGTTTTTTATTGCCATCATTCTCCTTGGTTTCGTTTCCTTAAAGGAACTGAGTGTCGACCTTTTACCTGACATCAGCTACCCAAAGCTTTCGGTTGTTACTCAATATGTCGGTGTTGCGCCTGAAGAGATTGAAACTATAGTAACAGAACCTTTAGAGGCTGCTGTTTCACGTATCCCTGGATTGCGAAGAGTGGAATCTGTATCCAAGGAAGAAGTTTCGTACATGACACTTGAGTTTGCATGGGGAACAGATATGGATTTTGCAATGCTGCACACCAGGGAAAAGCTTGATAGTGTTCAACTCCCGGAGGATATAGAAGACCCTACGATCATCCCATTGGATCCCCAGAGTAAGCCCGTAATGGTTCTTTCTGTATCCGGAGAAAGGTCTCTCCTGGAGCTTAAAGAGTTTTCTGAAGAATTGATAAAACCACGTCTGGAACAGATCGAAGGAATTGGGTCGGCAGAGATAGCAGGAGGAGTCGAGAGGGAAATTCATGTAGAAATCGATCCAAAACTTTTAGCCCTGTATGATCTTAGTGTAGACCAGATCTCCCAGAGGATCGATGCTTTTAACCGCAATCTTCAAGGGGGAAGAATAAGAAAAGGCCGGTTCAAATATGCTATGAGAGTTGTAGGTGAATTTGAGTTTGTTAGTGAGATTGGAGAGATAAGCATCAAAACAACAGATAAAAGGGGCGTTATCAGGTTAAAAGATGTGGCTCAAATCAAAGATTCACTCAAAGAGCGCCAGGGAATTACCAGACTGAATGGAGAAGAAAGCATAGGCCTTCTGGTAAGGAAGGAATCCGGAGCAAATACTGTGAAAGTCACGAAAATAGCACGTGAGGTTCTTGAAGAGATAAAAAGAGAAAATCCGGAAATAGATATTCTTGTTGTTTCGGAACAGGCCAAATACATAGAAAATGCTATCTCCTCTGTTGTTTCTTCCATAATCTTAGGAGGAATTTTAGCTTTCCTGATTCTGTTTATATTCCTTCAGGATATTAAGACACCGAGTATTATCGCAGTGGTTATTCCTATTTCAATCATTGCAACCTTTAATCTTCTTTTTTTCCGGAATATCACTCTAAATATCATGTCACTGGGAGGTCTGGCTTTGGGTGTCGGAATGCTGGTAGATAATTCTATCGTGGTTTCTGAAAGTATTTTTCGACACAAAAGCCTAGGCAGGTCTCTTTCTGAGGCTGCCTATACTGGCACAAAAGAGGTAGGGATGGCTGTCACAGCTTCAACACTTACAACAATCTCTGTTTTTCTCCCTGTGATTTATGTTCATGGAGTAGCAGGACAGTTGTTTAAAGATCAGGCATTAACTGTGACTTTTGCTCTTTTTTCTTCACTTGTTGTTTCTTTGACACTGCTCCCTGTGCTGGCATCCAGAAAATTCGAATTTGGAATGAAAAATGAAAAGCTGAAAAAAACCAGCCGAATAAGAAAGGAACCGGATAACAAATCAAAATGGAGGATTTTACTCCTTCCTTACAGATTGATTCGATGGGTATTGTATTTTATTCCTAAAGGTATTTATTTGGTTTTCAACTTCCTTTTCAGTTTTATTTCTCAGATTTTCATACTGATTTTTCACTATCTTTCTGTTCCAATAAAGCCTGTAGTTCGCCTTGTTTTTAAAAGATATAATATTATCTATCAAAAATTTGCTTCCTGGCATCATAAATTTCTCATTTGGTGCCTGGATAACAAAGGCAAGGTCATAGCCGGAGCCGCAGGTTTTTTGATAATAACATTTCTCCTTTTTACTTTGATTCCACGTGAGCTTATGCCAAAACCAGAAGCTGTTTCATTCGAGTTAAACCTGAAGACACCAATAGACTATTCTTTAGAACAGACATCTGAGGTGGTGAGCTTGATTGAGAAATGGCTGGAAAAAGATAGGTCTGTCAAGGCCTGTTTCTCTCAAATAGGGATTGTAAGCGGGATGGAAAGCCAGAACCCCGATATTTCTCTGAATTCGGCTAAAGTGTATGTCAGGGTCGGGCATTCGTCAGAGATTGAGGATACAATTGAAAGTTTGAGGGAAAAACTAAAAACACTCCCTGATATGAATTACTCTTTTGCCAAGGAACAGTCCACGCTCAGCGAATTCCTGACTTTTTCAGGTGCAGAAGTAGGCCTTAAGATCAAAGGTGAAGACCTTAACATATTAAAGGGGCTTGCGGAACAACTTACCGTAAAGTTAAGAAGTGTCAATGGAATTACAGACGTAAATTCTAATATTGGAGAAGGGAAGCCTGAATTTTTAATAGAAATAAAAAAAGGAGCCCTCGAAAAATATGATATTTCTCCTGCTGAAATAGGGAGGTTTCTTGTCGATGCTGTTAGAGGAGTAATAGCTACACAGTTTAAAGAGATGGATAAAAAATACGATATACTGGTTCGTTTTAAGAAGGGAACAAGAGATAATATCGAGTCCCTTCTTGATGAGCAGATTCCTGTGCGTGGCGTCACTATTCCATTAAGAGAGCTGGTTTCTTATAAGATTGCCAAAGGGCCAAAAGAGATCCGGAGGGAAAACCAGCAGAGAGAGGTTTTAGTCTTTGGCAATCTAAGAGGGGTAAAAATCAGTCAGGTTATGCCTGATATTAAAGAAAAAATCAGTGAACTTACACTGCCTCCAAGCTACAGGATCCTCTTTAGCGGAGAACAGGAAGAGATGACAAAATCCTTCAGAAGCCTTATATTGGCTTTTTGCATGGCAGCGCTTCTGGTTTATATGATCATGGCAGCCCAATTTGAATCGCTGCTGCATCCGTTTTTAATCTTGTTTACCATCCCCATGGGTTTTACCGGAGCTGTTTGGGCTTTGTTTATCACAGGACAGACTATTAATGTGGTATCAGTGATAGGGGTAGTTGTTCTAGCCGGGATTGTAGTCAATGATGCTATCGTAAAGATTGACTATACGAACAAGATGAGAAAAGAAGGATTAAAACTCAGAGAAGCGATTATGGAAGCAAGCAGGGTAAGGCTGAGGCCTATTCTTATGACGACGGTTACTACTATTTTTGGCCTTCTGCCCATGTCTCTTGGATTGGGAAAAGGCTCTGAGCTTCAACAGCCTCTTGCGATTTCTGTAATAGGGGGTCTTATTTTATCCACTTTTTTAACATTGATCTTAATTCCATTGGCATATGAATTGGTCGAAAAGCGGAAATAAAGACTTAAGCCATGAAAATATTTATTGAACGGCCAATCGCAACAGCCATGTTTTTTATGGCTCTTCTTGTGTTGGGTGTGTATTCTTTCCTGAATATTCCGATTGAGCTAGCACCTAAGGAAGAATATCCTCAATTGGACATAGCGACCTCATGGCCGGGAGTGCCTCCGGAGATTATCCAGACTCAAATTTCATCTCCACTTGAAGAAATTGCTTCAACAACAAAAGGGGTGCGTAAGATTATTTCTGAATCCAGAATCGGATATTCGAAAATTACTCTGGAATTTGACCCGAAAATAAATATGGAATTTGCGCACCTCGAGCTTAAGGAAAAGATTTCAGAATTAAAAGATATACTTCCCTATAATGTAAGGCCGGAAATTCAGCCCTATATTCCCGAGGATTTTAGAGTAAGTCCTTTTCTCAGCTATACGATTTCCGGAAATTATTCGCTTCAGAAATTGAGGGAACTTGTCAAAGATAAAATCGAAGTGGGAATAGGTACCGCAAGTTCTGACCTTGTCTTCTCATCCGCTATACGAACATAATGGGGATCCTTGTGGACGTCACCGCTAACCTGAGTTTTGAAAGTCGCTGCCGCCTGTCCTATCATCCCTTCTCCTATGGTAACCGATAGATCTTCAGCAAAAACGCTGACATAGCCGCCTGAAATGGACTGCATACTCAGATACTTGCCTTTCTCATCTACAAGCAGAAGCATCACTTCATAGTAATTAAAAGACTCCTGAATAGCAGTTACGATTTCCGACAGCAGCGCCTTCAACTCCAATTTGCTGCTCACCCTTTGTCCCACTCTGTATATAAACGCAGCTTGCGCTGCCCGCCGATTAACATCTTCTTCCGCCCTTTTGCGTTTGGTTATGTCGCGATATATGGCGTAGATGGCTACCTGTTCATTTCCAATTATGATTGGTGCACCGATAGCTGATACATGAATAAGTGATCCGTCCTTACGTCGACGCACGGATTCAAAAGCAATATTCCTGCCATCTGTAAGGTTCTTCGTGTATGAAACAGCTTCCTTTTTTAGTTCTCCGAATGAAACAAGATCATCTATTAACTGCCCAAGAGCCTCTTCAGGCGTATACCCGAATAATCTTATAAATTCGCTATTTACACGCAGAACTCTACCATTTTTGTCAGTCAGTACAATCGCTTCCTGTGCACTCTCGAATAACTGATCAAGGTGAGCCTTCTCTCTTTGGAGCGCTTTCTCCCAACGCTTACGCTCAGTGATTTGCTCTTGAAGTTCCTTGTTTGCTATGTTTAACTCGGAAGTACGTTCTTCTACCCGTTTTTCAAGTCGTTTACTTTGTTCTTTGATAGCATGTGTTCTAATCTCATAGACCATCAAAATCAATAATAAGATGGCTGTAATGGCAAAACTTCTAAACAACCAGGTCTGCCAAAATGGAGGTGTAATTGTAATTCTCAATGAGACTCCTTCTTCATTCCAAATACCATCGTTATTCGATGCTTTAACTCTGAATGTGTACTCCCCTGGATCCAGATTGGTATAAGTGGCAAACCTTTGAGCGGCGGAAGTGTAAATCCAATCCTTCCCCAATCCTTCCATCCTGTATTCATACTCATTTTTATCCGGGAAAACGTAATGCAAAGCGGCAAACTCAAGAGACAACATGTTGTCTCTGTAGGAAAGCTCAATTTTATCGGTTTCTGTGATGGACTTTGTTAAGGGTGATTTTCTATCCTCTCCTCCCTGGATGGGCACTACTTTGTTAAAGATTCTGAAATTTGTTATCACAACAGAAGGGATATACGGATTATCCTTAATGGTTTCTGGATAAAATCTATTAAATCCGTTGATTCCACCGAAAAACATCTCGCCTTTAGGGCTTTTATAACGGGATCCCCCGTTGAATTCATTGCTCTGCAGCCCGTCGTTTACATCATAATTTCTAAAAGTCTCTGTTTGAGGATTGAATTTGGAGAGCCCATTGTTGGTGCTTATCCAGAGATTTCCTTCATCATCTTCCAGAATTCCATAAACCGCACTGCCCGCCAGTCCTTCAGACTCCGCATAATTGGAAAAGGTCTCTCTTTGAGAGTCGAATCTTATGAGACCTTCACCGTTTGAACCTATCCAGAGTATTCCGGATCGATCTTCATAAAGCGCCATTATGTAATCATTGCTCAAGCTGTTTGGATCATCAGGGTCAAAACGGTAATGGAAAAACTGGCCTTTTTCCGGATCAAATTTATTCAGGCCGCCTCCAAATGTGGCTATCCACATGGCCCCTGAACGGCTCTTTAAAATTGACCGAATTCTATCATTACTCAGGCTGTTTGGATCACTGGGATCGTGCCTGTAACGTGTGAATATTCCTTTTCCGGTTTCAAATTTATTGAGGCCTCCGCCGTCAGTCCCAATCCAGAGAACTCCCGGTTGTCCTTCATAAATAACTCTGATTCTATCATCGCTCAAAGTGTTCGGATCTATAGGAGAATGTCTATAGCTGGTGAATTTTCCACTATTCGGGTCGAACCTGTTAAGTCCTCCACCATAGGTTCCAATCCAAAAGATACCTGAGGAGTCTTTGACTATTGAAAAAACGCTGTCATTACTCAAACTCGTGGGGTTTCTGGGATTATGACGATAATGAATGAATTGGTCTTTTCCCTGGTCATACTTATTGAGCCCTCCGCCGTCAGTCCCGACCCANAGAGTGCCTGANTGGTCTTCATAAAATGACCTGACAAACATGTGGCTCAAGCTGTAAGGGTTTTCGGGATCATGGGTGAAACATCTAAATTTCCTTGGTTCTCTGTCAAATTTGCAGATACCGCCGCCATAAGTCCCGATCCAGATCACTCCTGATCGATCTTCGCATATGGAGTAAATTCTGTCACTGCTCAAGCTGTAGGGATTATTGGGGTCAGCTTTATAACAAATGAACTCTCCTTTTTCCCTCTCAAATCGATTCAGCCCGCCCTCATTTGTCCCGATCCAGAGCATACCCAAACGATCTTGATAAACGACATGAATCCAATCATCACTCAAACTTTTAGAGTCATTGGCAATATGTTGATACTGCATAAACTTTCCGGTTGTTGGATCAAAACGGTTAAGGCCTCTATTCGTTCCGATCCAGAGCATATCCAAAGAGTCTTCACAGATAGAATTGATGCTGTTATGGCTTAAACTGTTTGAATCTTTCGGGTCAGACTGAAATCGGAACCAGGTCTCCTCTTTCCGGTTAAATCTATTCAACCCGTTGTCGGTTCCTATCCAGAGCGTACCAGAGGCATCTTCTAAAATAGNNNGTATATGATTATCGCTTAAGCTTTGAGGATTTTCTGGGTCAAACTGATACCGTTTGAAGGATTCATCTTTCCGGTCGAATTTATTCAATCCGTTATCCGTCCCAATCCAGAGNGATCCGGATTTATCTTCAAAAATGGTAAAGACTTTATTATTGCTCAGACTATTTGGTTTTTTAGGATCATGAAGATAACGGGTAAATATCTCTTTTTCTCTATTGAATCTGTTTAAGCCGCCATCCGTTCCGATCCAGAGATTCCCCAGGTGATCCTCATAGACTGAATAAACCCAGTTGTTACTCAGACTATTAGGATTTCTTATATCAGGAGTATACACGATGAAATCGTAGCCGTCATATCGATTCACTCCCGACTCGGTACCTATCCATATAAATCCTTTACTGTCCTGCCAGATACAATGGATGCTAGCCTGGGATAGTCCCTCTTCAATTCCAATATTCTCGAATTTAATCTGACGTTCTTGGGAATAAAGAATATTGGAAAAGATTACTAATAACAAGATTGAGCAAAAAATTATCAATATTAAAGGGATAAAAGTTTTTGATGATAAATTTCTGGAGCGTAGTCCAGAAATTTGACTTTTGTGGTCCTTAAATCGAAAGCAAATTGTCATGAACCAGCAGATTGTTTTTTCCATTATGCACAAAATTTCTTGAATTGCTTTCATTTCAACTTTCCTTTCAACTATTAAATTTACAATATGATATATATTATATAAATAATATTCAATCACTTTCAATCACCTTTTCAGGTGAAAAGGGGGGTAATTTTTTGTAGTGTTTTTTAACCTTAAGAGAGGATTATCTTCTTAAAATACTACTCGGAATTCATCGCAAGATTAATTATCTATAATGATCAAATCATACTCCACTATCCCTTGATAAAACCACAATAGGGTGCATTAACCTCTTTTAGAACACTCCAGTTTCCAATCTAATCAGTACCTTCGGAAAGTAAATATACTGCGAATGAGGCCAGCCAGTGCTCTCCTGTATAATGGCCGCTTGCTATATGTGGAAGAGTCGCTTCTGCATGGCGCGCAGCAGACTGCTGCAGAATAGGCCGTACCGGATCATCCTGCGATAGAGCCGAGGCAATACCGTTCATGCACCAGGCCCGGCTGAGATTCAGGCCGTCGAGATGACCGATCTTGGGGTCGCTGCGGTCAGAGACATCAGCAGGGTGAAGCAACGACTCTGGCCGTCCCTTGCTGAGATCGGGCAGAAACCGGTGGAACCAATCCATAAACTCGGCAGGGGAAAGTACACGCCGCATAAGGTCAGCTTCAATCAGAGAGCGGGAAAAAAAGTCGTCCCCATCAGGTTCCCAGGCGGCCGGACAGCCGGTATCTTTAGCAAAATAAAACAGGCTTCGTTTGATCACCATGTCTTCAAGCTCACTATGCCCCGCAACCCTGGCATAGTCAAGCGCAAAGGCCAGTCCAAAGGCAGTGTTGGGATGTACTCCTCTTCGGATTGGATAGGTCTGCCGCGGCAGGAAATCCAGGTAGCGCTCGACTATTATGTCAACCAGTGGCTGTAAGTTTTGGGCCCACCTCTTCCCATCAGCATCTTCCCATTCATAGAGCTCTTCTGCCAGCTTAAGCAGCCAAGCCCATCCGTAGGTACGCTCAAAAGATTTGCGGTTGGGCTGCTGGAAATATCTGACTTCTGATGTAATATTTTCTTCAGTCAGATTTTCGCTCAGGACAGAGCGGATCTCGTCAGACCTGGAGAAGTCGGGAAACATTTTAAGCAGCCGCACAAGCATCCAGTTACCGTGGACTGCAGAATGCCAGTCAAAGCAGCCAAAAAAGGCCGGATGCAGTGATGCCGGATTCTGCACTTCGGCCGCATCGTTTATCACATGACCAGGCTTATTGGGAAACTCCCGCCGGATGCAATTGAGAGCCAGTTCTGCCAGCTGGGACGCCGTGGCTCGGTCCAGCTGCATAGAATATGCAACCGGTTCTCGAGATAGCATACTTTTATCCGCCGTCTGCCTTCCCCCGGAGCAGGCCAACAACCCAAGTATAAGCATCACCGTAATCGGCCATAATCGCCAGTATTTCATCTACCACCTCCTGTTCTTTCTAAAATATGCTGCTTGTCTCTATTGAATCTATTATCCAGGAGCAGCAAAAGATTTGTCAAGGACTGATCTATCTCAGCCGGGGCATTGCTTAGGCGGATGAATTTGAGGGAATGGAGGAAGCGAGATTTAAAGAAAACAGCACATAGGCTCATGTTCTATCATGCTTTGCTTTCCAGCGGAACAAATAGCAGCGGAAACACTATATCACTCAAACAACAGGGAATCCAGACTGCGAAGAACAAAAATAAAAAAATAGCAGTAATTTCAATCCAATTTACTGTTTGACCCATTGCCATGATGATATGAAACAGCGAGGCCCATGTGCTAATTAAAACATGCCCAGAATGTGGGAATTTAGTGTTTGGTCTTAAGAGAGCAATTACAATTCCCAAAAAGGCTGCCGAATTTATTATGAAAGGATTCTCAATAAAACCTATATGAATCCCTCTATTTGGAAGATTAAGCAGTAATTCACCCAGATAAGGAATTATTGAATCGCTTAAGGTAGCTATTCCCACCGAGCCAATATAGCCAATTACGACAGCCATTAAAATTCTATACTTGGGCTTATATAATTTATATATCGCTGTAGTCACAACCGCACTTAAAACAACATGGGTTGGGTGTAGGATGTAAAAAATAATTGGGGAAACTTCAGATACGCGGGAAAGCATATGGCTGAGTACTATTATAATCATCATAGCAATCCCAGTAATTGCCCCAAAAGTAGTGAATAGAATATGCCTTTTAAGTTCCCTCAGTATCTGCCTAACCATTTTCCTTTTTATTGCAAAATATTTTCTGTTCTTTTTCTAGAGTATTCAATTTTTAAGCTGCTAAGTATTAAAACTAAAGCAATACCTATATTATTACTGAATAGTCTGTATTGCAACTGGCGTAAACACTCACACAATACTACCTATCCAATTTTTCTCCACAGTGTGGGCATATTTGCCAGCTGCTTTCAACAGGTTTTTTACACTTGGGGC
>AWNV01000065.1 GCA_000493965.1 Candidatus Aminicenans sakinawicola JGI OTU-1 | reverse complement strand
CAACAAAGCATATTCAAGAGCTCCTTTCAGCAATTAAAAGGTTGAAACAAGAAGATATCTCACCTGAGGAATATCTAGAATATACAGGCAGGCTTAAAATTGAAGCAACAGATGATGCGGAAAGGGAGTTGGCAAAAAAGCATCAAGAAATAGGATTGGTATATAAAAAGTACCAGGCACTGCTTAGGAAAAAGGGGAAAATAGATTTTGAAGATCAAGTAGTATTAGTAGTGGATCTTTTCAGGAAAAGGCCTTCAGTACTTAAAGAATTCCAGAATAAATATAGATATATCCTGGTGGATGAATTTCAGGACACAAATTATATCCAGTTTGAACTCCTTAAACTATTGGCTGCAAAGCACAATAATCTGACAGTTGTTGGAGACGATGACCAGAGTATATTTCGCTTCAGGGGAGCATCTTTGAGTAATATCCAGAATTTTAGAAGGATTTATCCGACAGCAGAAAAGATAGTTTTAACCAGGAATTACCGCTCGACTCAGGATATTCTTGATTCTGCCTATCAGCTAATTCAGCATAACAATCCTGACCGTTTAGAAGTCAGCGAAAATATTAATAAAGTTCTTGAGTCAACGGTTGTTTTCAAGGGAAAAAGTATCCATATGCTCCAGTTCGATAAGCTTTCTCATGAAACAGATAGGGTTGCTGAAATTATTCAGGAAAAGGTAAAGGAGGAATACCGCTATAGCGACATTGCCATTCTAGTAAGGCGAAATGCTGATGCAGACGCTTTTCTTAAAGCTTTAAATATGAAAGAAATCCCCTTTCGATTTTCAGGGAGCCGTGGATTATACAGCCAGGATGAAGTGAAAATCCTCGTTTCTTTTATAAAAGCATTGACTGATTTTGAAGACAGCAAGAATCTTTTTTCTCTTGCTCTTTCTGAAATCTATGAGATAGATCTTTATGATTTAACGATTATATGTAATTATGCACACAAAAAACACATTTCATTGCACAAAGTTTTCAGAATGATTTTTGAGGGAAAGAGTCCTGTTGAGATTTCAACCTCTTCAGAAGTAAAGGTAAAGAAGGTTTTTCACGATTTGCTTTCATTTATCCGGCTGGCAGGCACCAAGAATGCCGGACAGGTTTTGTATTCATTTATCGAAAAATCAGGTTTTCTAAAATCCCTTGTTGAGGAAGAAGAACTTCATGCGGAGTTAAGGATAAAAAATATCTGTATTTTCTTTGACAAAGTTAAAAATTTTTCCCAGCTGAGTGATGATGACTCCATTTATTCTTTTGCCTCTCATTTGGAGCTGCTTCAGCAGGTAGGAGATAATCCAGCTTTGGCTGAAGCGGAACTGGAAGAAGATGCAGTAAACGTTATTACTGTACACAAGGCCAAAGGTTTGGAATTCCCTGTTGTTTTTATGGTCAGTTTGATTTCAGACAGGTTCCCCGGCCGGGAAAGAAGAGATAAAATTCCTGTTCCTGATGGGCTTTTAAAGGAGAGACTACCTGAAAGGGGAAGTTATCTTCAAGAAGAAAGGCGGCTTTTTTATGTTGGAATGACGAGGGCCAAGGAACTCCTTTATTTAACCTGGGCAAGGGATTATGGTTTAAAAAGACTGAAAAAGGTCAGCCCTTTTGTTTTGGAAGCCTTGAACCTTTCCAGGGCTCCTGAAGATACGATCCGTTGTTCCCCCTTGGAAGAGATTAGAAGATATGCCCCTACGACGTCTAATCCAGTTGCTGTTCCCCAGGTGATGGAGAAAGGGTTGTTGACTCTTAGTTATTCTCAGGTAGGAGATTATTTGGCATGCCCCCTGAAATATAAATTCAGACATATTATGAAGGTTCCAGTTCTTCCAAATCACAACCTTGTTTTTGGTCGGGTTATGCATAATGTTGTATACCATTTTTTGAAAAACAGGATATCAGGGAAAGAAATAAAAGAAGAAGAACTCCTCAGTGAATATGATAAGTGCTGGGTGGATGAGGGTTTTCTGAGCCGGGAACATGAGGAAATGAGAAAAATAGAAGGAGAAAAGGCGCTTCGCCTTTTTTATAAGCGGGAGAAGTCATCAGGACGAGTTCCTTATTCTCTTGAAAAAAGTTTCCGGTGGCAGCTTGGGGAGGTGAAATTTACCGGCAGGTGGGACAGGATTGATATGCTGGATAGTGGAGCAGTAATAATAGATTTCAAAGCAACAAAGGTTAAAGACCAGAAAACTGCAGATAAAAGGGCAAAAGATAGTCTGCAGATGGATTTTTATGCTCTCTCCTTCTTAAAAACTCAGGAAATTCCTCTGTTTGAGACACAGCTTTATTTTCTTGAGTCAGATATTATCGGGCATGCTGAAAAAGGGGAAAAAGAACTAAACAGGGCAATAGAAAAAATTAAAGAGGCTGAAGAAGGCATAAATTGTCAAAACTTTATTGCTAAACCTGATTGGCACAACTGTAATTTTTGTGATTATAAGACTATTTGCCCTTCTTCATATGCGTATTAACGTGGGCTATTCATAAAAATTGCTGATAGAATTAATATAATATCAACTAGCATATGAATTTGAGGGGATGGAGGAAGCGACATTAAAAGATTTAGCCTTTCCGAGTCGATCTTCGAGGGAACCAGACGAAGTCTGGCCTGATGGATGTGTAAGCACTGTATGATCAAAGGGGCGGTGTTAATGATGGCTCGCGGACATTGGGGCGTTGCTTAAGATAAACATGCGGAGTTCCAGCAGAGCCGAGAAGATAGAGGAGGAAATGGCGTTAAAAATCTTAGTGGAGCGCAAACATGC
>AWNV01000064.1 GCA_000493965.1 Candidatus Aminicenans sakinawicola JGI OTU-1 | reverse complement strand
GCCTCTTTGATTATACAGTGCTCACACATCCATCAGGCCCGCCCGACTTCGTCTGGTTCCCTCGAAGATCGACTCGTAAAGGCTAAATCTTTCAATGTCGCTTCCTCCATCCCCTCAAATTCATCTGCTTTTTGTTTTGCTGTATTTCTGGGGAATATGGCGGCTAAAGCATAAATTTGGAATAAAGATAATAAGCCCTGACATCCAATTTTCTCTTTCCAGCTTTTTCCGCCAGGGGCTTAAAAGGAGAGTCATTTTCAAAGAGGGGAGACTTGAAGAGAACAAAAGCTCCGGCTTTATGTATATCCTTTAAATAAGAAAGCTCTAATCCTTTCTCTAAGTAAAGGACAAGATTAGCCCTGGAGGATCTGGCTGATTTTATGATATTTAACACTATATCTAAGTCTTTGGCCTCATTTATGCTCTCGTCAGATAGGTGAATCCAAGCTCCGCTTTTGCTGAGTTCCATAATAGAGGGGTCTAATGGTCCGTGGTGGTAGTAGACAAGCCAGCTTCTGTGCTTCTTGCACTGACGAGCTAACTCACTGAATCCAGAAAAATCCCGCTCCTTTTCTCTATTGGTAAGATAAAGGTAGATCCCGTTTCTTGCTAATTCCAAATAATCAGAATAGCTTAAAGAATCTGTCTCTTTTTCTGTCTTTAGATCACCATTGCAAAAGAAAGCAATAAAGTTTTTTCTTCTCCTTAATGATTTCTTGATAACGGTTAGTTCTTGAACACTGCGTTTCACTTCGTCCGAAGTATAAAAATCTATTCCTTCCCCTGCAAGTCTTTCAAGCTGGAGATAATCAAGTCGGCCGGAGTCAATAAGGCGGAAACGAAAACCTTTTTTTCGGCAAAGCTTGACTGCATCCAGAACCCACAGAAAATCATACAGATCGTCACGAACAGTAACATCCCGTCCTTCCTCCACTAAAGAAAGAAGTTTATAGCCTTTCTCCGAACCGTGACTCTCTTTATCTTTTTCCATCTATCTGCTCTCTGAAACATAGGATATATTCATGAGCTACTAAAGCATATAGTATTGCAAAAAGAGAAACTCAAGTAAAGCAGCCTTGAAAAAATACAACGTATCTTTTATCATCATGAATAGAATCTTTAAAATGAAACAATGTTTAGTTCTTTTCTCTGGAGGCATAGACTCAACAACAGCTCTCTTCTGGGCGCTTAACGAATATGAAAAAACCTTTGCGCTTACATTTGACTACGGCCAGCGCCACAGTATTGAAATTCTCATGGCACAAAAAATAGCTAAAAAGCACAATGTTCCTCAGAAGATTCTTTATCTAAACCTAAGACAGATAGGAGGGTCTTCTTTAACTGATGATAAACTTCCTCTGCCGCACTTTGAAAATGTCAATGAGATTTCAGGAGGACCTCCTTCAACTTATGTTCCTTTCCGGAACGGAATATTCCTTGCTGTAGCCGCAGCATGGGCTGAGGTTGAAGGCATAAAAGATATTATTTGTGGATTTAATGTCATTGATTCACCCAATTATCCTGACACACAGGAATCCTTTGCGAAAGCCATGGAAAAGGCAATAAACCTGGGGACAAAGGCTTCTATTAGCAATGAAAACCTTAAAATCCTAGCGCCGTTTTGTAAAATGAAAAAAGCAGAAATAATAAAAATAGGATTGGCTCTCCGTGCTGACTATTCCTACTCTATATCATGTTACTCTGGAGAAGAGATCCCCTGTTTAAAGTGTTCTTCCTGCCTACTGCGCCAAAATGCATGGGGAGAAATCGGCTTAAGCGACCCTCTAATATTAAGACTCAAAAAGGAAGGGAAAATATGAGTTGGATATTAAAAGTCAAGGACAGATTTCAAGCTGCCCATTTTTTAAAAGAATATGACGGTAAATGCGAAAAAATTCATGGTCATACTTTTCAAGTAGAGGTCATGGTCAAAGTGACAGGACTGGACAAAACTGGTATAGGAATTGATTTTACGGAAATTAAGAAGAAACTGAACAAAATCTTGCCTGACCATACATTTTTAAATGAAGTGTATGATTTCAACCCCTCTGCTGAGAATCTCTCCCGTCACTTTTATCATGAATTGAGAAAACACTTTCCTGTAAAAGAAGTAACTGTCTGGGAATCAGAGGATGCCTCAGCCACATATTCTGAAGATAACTGAAATTTTCTCTTCTGTTCAGGGAGAAGGCCTCCGGCAGGGGGAAGCCACTATTTTTATCCGGCTTTCAGGATGCAATCTTAAGTGTTCGTTCTGTGATACAAAGTATGCTTGGGGAGGGGGTTCGAAGATGAGTACTGCTGAAATCCTGGAAGCAGTAAAAAAAATCCGGCAGCGTTTTGCTGCAAAATGGGTATGCCTTACAGGGGGGGAACCTCTTCTGCAAAATGTGGGGGGGCTTGTGAGGGAGTTGAAGACAGTGGGTTTCAATATTCAAATTGAGACAAATGCCACGATTTACCGTCCACTGGCTGTTGACTGGTACACTGTTTCTCCTAAGCCGGATAAATATTTCTTTCAGCCAGAATACAGACAAAAGGCAGCAGAACTTAAGCTCGTTGTAACAAGAGGATTAAATCTTGATATAATACAGAATCTTAGGAGTAAATTCCCGGATAAAATCCCAATCCTCCTCCAACCACAATCAAACAGGAAATGGAGCGCAAATCTCGGAATGAGAATCTTAAGGAATGCTTTAAATGCCGGATTGAAAAATATTAGACTATCTGTTCAAATGCACAAGATTTATGGATTCCGCTAGGAGTTTTTATGTCCGCTCTTTTTTTAACGGTCAGAATGCCTAAACAAATTAACCAGTTGTTACCTGAAAATAGGCAGTCTGAAAGAAGCTAAAATCATCATGAATAAAATAGAAGACATTGACAAAGAAAAATTTTACAATATGGTTTAAAATATTACATAGTGAAATAAAATGGCATTTATTTATTACTAATATAGGTATTTAATTTATCGGAATAATTTAGATTAGCTTTGTTAATATATTTTATTCAACAAAAAAAATATTTAATATGATAAATAACAAAAAAATTGCTGTTGTACTACCGGCTTATAATGCAGAGAAAACATTAAAAAAAACTTATGACGAGATACCTTTTAATTTTGTTGATGAAGTTATTTTGGTTGATGATTTAAGTAGCGATAAAACTGTTGAAGTTGGTAAAAGAATAGGAATTAAACATATAATCAAGCACGATAAGAACAAAGGTTATGGCGGAAATCAAAAATCGTGTTACAAAAAAGCATTAGAACTTAATGCAGATATTGTTGTTATGCTTCATCCTGATTATCAATATACTCCACTATTGCTTCCGTCAATGTGTTACTTGATAGCAAACAATGTTTATCCGGTAGTTATAGGTTCGCGAATACTTGGGAAAGGTGCATTAAAAGGAGGTATGCCAATTTATAAATACTTTGCAAATCGTTTATTAACTTTTTGGCAAAATATTTTAATGGGACAAAAATTGTCTGAATATCATACTGGATATAGGGCTTTTTCGCGCGAAGTGTTAGAAAAAATAAATTATGATATTAATTCTGACGATTTTATTTTTGATAATCAGATGTTGGCTCAAATTTTTTATGCCGGATATGAGATAGGTGAAATAACTTGTCCAACAAAATATTTTGAAGAAGTCTCATCAATAAACTTAAAACATAGTATTAAATATGGTTTTGGTGTTATTGGAGTTTCAATAGCCTATTATTTACAAAAAATCAAAATCGGAAATTTCAAGATATTCAATACTTAATTATTAATTGTACTGCTCTATAACGAAGACAAATTAATAACCTCTGTACTAGAAAAATTATTTCCAGCTAAAGTTCCTATTTTATCTTTAACTCAATTTCGGCTTTGACCCACTATTCGGTTCTGGGATAATGAGCTTCGATCACAGATTTTATTCCGCCTCTCGGGTTGAATTCTCCGACAACCGAAGCCTTCACAGGCTTGCAGGCTTCAACAACATCGTCAAGAATACGGTTGACTGCATTTTCATAAAATATCCCGAGGTTTCTATAGGCTAACACGTACATCTTTAACGATTTGAGCTCTAAGCAGTGCTCTTTCGGTACATAACGAATGACTATCGTCCCGAAATCCGGTAGGCCTGTTATCGGACAAACTGAAGTAAATTCAGGGATATCTATCTTTATCTCATAATCAGGAAACTGATTGGAAAAAGTCTCGATTTTGGGAAGTTCTACATATAGGCCAGCCTTTGCCTCTTTATCTGAAATATTTGACATTTCTTCTTAGCCTCTTTTTTCTGAGTATATAACAAGTCATGAATGATGACAATCCGCAATATCAACTGGCTTTAAAACTTCTTAATTTATTTACTTGACAAGCTGCGATAAAACCACTATATTATTATTGAAAATGATTTTCATTATCGTTAAGAGAGGTAAAAATGCCTGGCCCACGAAACTGGCGGTGCGGACATCAAGGATATTTCTCCAGATGGACAGTACCACGTGAAGCTATCCTTGATCTCCTAAAACGGACGTCAAAACATATGAGCGCCAAGGAAATTTATACTGCCATTTATAAGTTTTATCCTGGAATTGGACTAACAACGGTTTACCGCACTTTGGATTTGCTGGTTCGGATGGGACTTATAAATAAGCTTATTTTTGGGCCGGGCGAGAGCAGATACGAATCTAAATCAGGCGAAAAAAAGAAGACACATTATCATTTTGTCTGCACAGAGTGCGGGAAAATAATTGACTATGACGATTTCATAGATAAAGACTTGGAATTAATAAAAAGAACTGAAGATATTCTCTCTAAAAAATACGATTTTAAAGTATTAGATCATAACCTAACATTTTATGGTTTGTGTAAGAATTGTAAATAAAATTAGCATAGTAAAGGAGGTGAGTAATATGCCAAGAGGAGACAGAACAGGACCAATGGGATACGGCCCAATGACAGGAAGAGGTATGGGGTACTGTGCCGGTTATCCCACTCCAGGTTATATGAACCCGGGACCAGGTTTTGGTTACGGGCGAGGAATGGGGTTTGCAAGAGGTTTTGGAAGAGGCATGGGACGAGGACTAGGAATGGGCTGGGGCAGAGCCAGATTTGCGGACTACCCAGTTCCTCCTCAACCAGAAGGATACTATCAGGCTGCTCCGGACATGACAGGTCTATCTTCTGAAGAAGAACTTTCATACTTAAAAAAGCAAGCAGAGGACATTAGTCAGTACATGAAAGATATAACAAAAAAAATTGCAGAGCTTGAGAAAAAGAAATAGAATAGCGATATAAAATTACTTTTCTAGGAGTTAGAATGAAGATCGCTATTTCTACAGACAATGGATATGTTTCACCTCATTTCGGTCGGTGTGCCTCTTACACAATTGCAGAAATCAAAGAAGGGAAGGTTTTACACACAGAAGAAATTCCTAACCCGGGACATGAACCCGGATTTCTACCGAAATACCTATCTGATAAAGGTGTAACCTATATCATCGCAGGAGGAATGGGTCCAAGGGCACAGGGCCTGTTTGCTCAAAATGATATTAAGACAATCATTGGTGTACAGGGTCCGATTGACAAAGTCATCAAGGACATTATAAGCCAGGATCTAAAACCAGGTGTGGATATGTGCGAACATGCTGATAAACCAGAAGATCATCCCAGGAGCAGGTATTATACTGAACATAGACAGCATCCAGAAAAACTTAAAATCTGCATAACTTCAAGAGGAATGGACTTAGATTCAGAGGTCGATCCGAGCTTCGGAAGGGCTCAATACTTCTTAATAGTTGACCCTGAGACAATGGATGTTGAAGCTTTAGAAAATCCTAGCAAAGAAGCACTTCAAGGGGCCGGCATCCAAACAGCCCAGCTCATCGCAAGTAAAAATGTGAATATAGTCTTAACAGGAAATTGCGGCCCAAATGCAGAAAGGGTTCTTAATTTATCCGGGATTAAAATCATAACAGGCATAAACGGAAATGTAAAAGATGCTATCTTGAAATTCCGACAAGCGGAGAAATGATATCAATCAGAGAACAAGAAATTAAGGAACAAGAAAAAAAAATCTCCAGAACTCTCGATAAAATCAAGAATAGGCTCCTCGTTTTCAGCGGTAAAGGCGGAGTAGGTAAAAGCACTGTTGCTGCAAATCTCTCTCTTGCTTTTGCCAGTAAAGGGATGAAAGTAGGTATTTTAGACGTGGATATTCACGGCCCAAATCTGACCAAAATTCTTGGAGTTGAACAAAAAAAATTGAACGCTGCACCTGATGGGAAAATTATTCCTGTAGCAGTAAATACTAATCTCTCGGTGGTCTCAATGGCATTCCTTCTCCAGGATCCTGATACTCCTATTATCTGGCGTGGGCCTATGAAGATGAAAGTCATCCAGCAGTTTTTAGCAGATGTGGATTGGGGAGAATTGGACTGGCTGATTATTGATTCCCCTCCAGGCACTGGTGATGAACCTCTCTCAGTTGCTCAGCTTATCCCTGCAACAGGAGCAATTGTTGTCACAACACCTCAAGAGTTATCCATCATGGACTCAAAGAAAGCTATTGCATTCGCTAGGCAGCTTAAACTTAAAATTTTAGGAATCATTGAAAACATGAGCGGTATGACATGCCCTTACTGCGGGGGAAAAATAGATCTTTTCAAAGAGGGCGGAGGAGAAAGGGCTGCTATAGAATTAGGAGTCCCGTTCCTGGGCAAAATCCCTATTGATCCCCAGATTGTAACCCTTGGGGATGAAGGAGAATCTTTTATTGACAAACGGCCTGACTCTGAAGCAAGCCAAGCTTTTATCAAGGTCGTTGAAAAAATAATAAAAGCAGATTAGTTTAAATTTTTATTTATAAAGGAGTCTCCATGAAAAAAATTGGGATCATAATTTGCGGCCGCTACCAGGCTTGTGGCGGAGGGAAATGCTTTAGATCTATTAGAGAAAGGGTAGGAACCTTTTCCCTCTATCCTAAAGATGAAGTTGTAGAAGTTGTCGGCTACTCCTACTGCGGAGGATGCCCGGGTGGAAACATCGAATATGTTCCGGAAGAAATGATAAAAAACGGTGCTGAGGTTATCCATCTTGCTACAGGCTTGGTCGTCGGTTACCCTCCGTGCCCACGTATTAGCCATTTCAAGAAATTTATCGAAAGTTATTACAGCCTGCCTGTCGTAATAGGAACCCATCCAATTCCACTGAAATACCTGGAAGCCCACAAGAAGCTGTCCTTCTGGAAACAATCTAATTTGGAGGAGCTTGCTGGAGATCTGATGAAGGAAGACAAAAAGATCATGGAAGATTACAATTGATCTAGGGGGTTATAACATGCAAGGAGGAGGACAAGGCAGTGGTGGCAGAAGAGGACGCATGAGCGGCGTGAGAGGCTTAGGCCCTGGCGATTACTGTGTCTGCCCCTCCTGTGGAACCAAGGTTAAACACCAGACAGGAGTTCCATGTTATCAGATAACATGCCCCAACTGTGGGGCTAAAATGGGCCGTTAATATGCCAATTTACGAATTTAAATGTCAGGAATGCGGGAAAATCACTGAGGTTTTTTTCCGCTCAATTCACCAGAAAACAGACATATCCTGCCCTCACTGTCGGAGCAAAAACCTCAAGAAAATATTTTCTGCCCCATCTAAAGTATCTCAATCATCTTCGTCTTTAAAAGGTTTGACCTGCTGTGGCAGAACCGAGCGCTGTGAAATCCCGCCCTGTTCAACTGGAAATCGCTGCCGCAGAGATTAATATTTCTAAGAAAATGACATGATAAAAAAACAAACATTGAGTATGAGAATTGTCTATGACAATAATCCATATAATGAGATTCTAAAACCTGATTGGGGGTTTTCCTGTTTCATAAGCGGTTTAGGAAAAAGCATTCTTTTCGATACAGGAACAAAAGGAAATATACTGCTTTCTAACATGGAAAAGATGGGAATCCTTCCTGATAATATTGACGTAGTTTTCCTTTCCCATGACCATAAAGACCACACTGGTGGGTTAGAGTCACTTCTTGAAAAAAACTCTGAAATCGAGGTATGGATTCCTGCATTCTTTTCATCGAACTTCAAAAAATCAATCAAAAAAATGGGAGCCAATTTTATAGATGTCCAAAAGTTACGAAAAATATGCGAAGGGGCCTATACGACAGGAGTGATTACAGGCTGGATTAATGAACAATCCTTGGTTCTAGAAACAAATGAAGGACTTGTTTTAATGACAGGCTGTTCCCATCCACGCATCGCTAATATTATTACTATAGTTAAAGACTTGTTTAAAAAAGATATATTCATGGTTTTAGGGGGATTCCATTTGGCTGGCTTTGAAAATGCGGAAATAAAAGAGATCATTGGGGTATTTCGATCTATTAATGTCAAGAAGACAGGACTCTGCCACTGCTCGGGAGACGATGCGAGAAGGCTTTTCGCTAAAGAGTACAAAGATGATTATATCGATATTGGGGTCGGAAAGGAAATTATAATTGAATGAATAACGACAAGAAACATTCAGATCCCAGGCCTCAAGTTGTTTGTCCTTCCAAATAGAAGAACATTTCAATTGAAAATCAAAAAAGAAATATAGAAAATCAAACCGTACGAAAGGAAGGAGATTTAAAATGAAAAAAGCAGATTGGAAATATCTTGTGGACAGTTTTCTTTTTATTTGTCTTTTAAGCCTGGCCTCAATCGGATTTCTTATGGGCTTTGTCTTAGCTGAGGGGCCTACAGGTCAAGAAACCGAAAAATTCTTCCTGGGTCTTCACAGGCACCAATGGGGAAATATCCACCTGTATCTTTCTATTACTTTCACTATTCTTGTCGTGGTTCACCTTGTTCTCAACTGGAACTGGATCAAACAAAAAGCTCGAAACCTCTTCAAAAAGAGATGGGGCACCATGTTAATTATTACAGTAGCCGCTTCTTTTATGGTGCTCTTCCTTTCATGGGTATTTTCTCAAAAAAACTCACCTGCCTATAAAGGGTATGGGATGAGAGAAGGAATAAGCTGGAAGAGACAAAATGAAACAAAAAAGGATTTCCCAGAGAAAAAGCCAACTGTTGAACGCAGCAGCATCCCTTTGCCTCCTTCCGTAAAAAAGGAAGAGATATCAAAGAAGCAAGAGGTAAAAGGCGAAGAAAAACAGCACCATATAGATGAACCTAAATTGACAAAGGGAAGACTGGATGTCAATATTTCTGGTATTCTTATCACAGGACAGATGACTTTTTATGATATTGAAAGTAAAACCGGGATCCCCGCCAGAAAAATTGCAGACAAGTTAGGCCTTCCTACAAATATTCCTCTCAACGAGAACTTGGGGAGGTTGAGAAAAATATATCGATTTAAGATGCAGGAAGTAAGAGATGTCATTTCATCAATATTAGAAAAAGATGAATGAGGTCATGAAATATCTCAATTTCCCCCATCCACATTGGTTCTCCTCATGACTCCCTCATAGTTAGCCGCCAGATTTTCGTTTACATGGAAAAAAAGGAAATATAGCTGAAATTGTGGGGAAAAACGTGCAGAATAAGGTCTAAAACAATAGATTTTAATATATTAAAAAAAAGTTGTTGAAATTAGGATATAAAATATGGTAAAATGAATATTAAGTTCAAAAAGGGGAATAAAAAAAAGAGAATCTCGTAAGAATATTTCTTAACTTCTTTTTTATCAAATATTTGCTGCAAAAAAGAGAAATTTTCTTATTTCTTTGACCAGTTGTCGATTTCATTGGTTAATTCCGAATATCAAGGTTAAAGTCCTATTTTATTGATTTTCATGAAAATTGGTAATAATTGAGATTTTTTCTATTGTTTCTTGCAACTTTTTCACTGTTTTCAACGTATTAATATATGAAATGGATGATTTAGTATGTCTTGAAACCATTAGCATGAAAAGATCCCTCCTTTTTTCGGAGGATTTAAGATAGATTATCTATTCTTTTAATCCATCCCATGTTAAGCTACCGATTTCCTCATTAGATATCGGTAGCTTTTTATTATTATGAATAATTCATCTGCTTTATGCTTTCTTGACAAAAATAAATATTGAAGTAATAATCATTCAAAAAAATCTTCTGCGAAAACAAAATAAAGGAATAAAACCAAAACATTGAATATGCAAAAAAAAACAATTTTTTTGTTATTAATATGTTTTGGTATAGGGCTTATTTTCTCCCTCTTCTTTTCAATTCTTGAACATGGACGATCCCAGTCACAGCAGACAATCACCAAGCCAGCACAACAGCGCAAAACGACTGAAAAAGCAAATCGAATAATATGCGTTTCTCCTGGAATTACTGAGATTGTATTTGCACTTGGGTGCGGGGATAGAGTTGTCGGTGTAAGCCATTTCAGCACCTATCCTCCAGAAGTTAAAGAGAAAGCGAAAATTGGAGGGTTGATAAATCCAAACAGGGAGCGGATTATAAAACTCAAGCCAGATCTCTTAATAACCCAGGGTAAACATGAATCTGTAGCCAAGCTCTGCCGTGAGTTGGGCATTCGCTTCATTTCAATAAGAATCGACAGGCTCAGGGATATCCCTGATGCTATTATTCTACTTGGTAGAGAACTAAATGTGGAAGAACTGGCGGTTCAACTGGTAAAAACAATGAGAGACGATCTAGCATCCATACAGTCCAGGACTGCTGAACGTCCGGCTAGGAAGATATTTCTGTGCCTGGGCCATACGCCAGGAGATTTGACCGGCCTTATGACAACAGGCCCGGGGACTTTTCTTCATGAACTGATTGAAATTGCAGGCGGAAAAAACATTTTTTCAGATGCAGCAGGACTTTATCCCCAGATATCCAAAGAATCTCTCCTGAAACGCCAACCTGACGTAATAATCGAAGTTTGCCCCAAAGATTTATCCGAAGAAAAACTCAAGTTGCTCAAAAACGACTGGAAGCGACTTCCATCTCTTCCTGCTGTTCGGACGAATCATATCTATTTCCTGTCAGACGATTTTATTCAAATTCCAGGCATCCGCATTGCTCAAACCGCACTGCGATTTGCTGCGATTATTCATCCAGAGGCATTGAATGAATAGTGCAATAATAGAACTCAAAAACATCCATCATTGCTTCCCTGGTTCTGCATGGGAACTTAATCTTGAGCGGCTCAACATCTCTCCAAGTGAAGTTCTGGGTATAATTGGACCTAACGGCTCTGGAAAGAGCACTCTGCTTCGCATTGCTGCAGGAGTGTTGTCACCTCTTCAGGGAACAGTTCTCTTGGGGCACAAGGAACTTCGTAAATTGGACCGTCGGTCTATAGCAAGGCAGATTGGCTACCTGCCCCAAGAACTGACAAGTGAATATGACTATTCTGTAGAAGAAATCGTTCGCATGGGACGTTATCCTCACACAAAAGCATTTGGTTCCCTTGTCCAATCTGACCTTAATTCAGTCAAGCACAGTCTTAAGGTCACAGAAATGGACACCATGAGCAAACGCCACCTATCGTGTTTATCAGGGGGGGAGCGGAAGCGTGCTTTTCTTGCTTCCGTACTCGCACAGCAGCCAAGAGTCCTGCTCCTGGATGAACCTACAAGCGCGCTTGATATTCACCGTCAGGTTCAATTTTTCAGGCTGCTTCAAAGCCTGGCAAATGACGGTATGGGTATTGCTGTAGTGACTCACGATCTTAACTTTGCATCTCTCTTCAGTGACCGCCTTATGTTTTTGGAGCAAGGCCGGTGTATTGCCATGGGTACTCCTGGTCAAGTTCTAACTGAAGAGACCATGCGTCTCGTATACGGGGAAGTAATACTGACAGGGCGTCATCCTGAAACCGATCGTCCAATGATATTACCCCGCGTTTTAGCCAAGGAAATAAAGTGAAAGGGAAAAGAATAACCCTCTATGTTTTGCTATTCATTTCTGTGGCAATTATTACGCCGTGGATAGGGCCCGAATCGATTCATCCTTCTAATGTGCTGGGGTTTATAGAGGGCAATCACAATCCAGAGGGGGACATATTTTGGTTTCAGCGTATACCCAGAGTTCTCTTGGCTTTACTGGCTGGTGGTGCACTTTCGGTTGTGGGAGCATCATTTCAGGTCCTTTTTCGCAACCCGCTGGTTGAACCTTTCACGCTTGGTATCAGCGGGGGTTCTTCCCTGGGGGCGTTTCTTGCGATTTCCATGCCTTCTTTATGGATAGTTTGGGGGCCACTTAGTTCAGTCCAAATCTTTGCGGTTATAGGGGCTGCATTGGCTTTATATTTGATATTTGCCCTGGCAAGACGCCCACAAGGAATGTCTGTATATACACTGCTCCTTGCAGGCGTTACTATAAGCATCATCTGCAGCGGAATAATTCTGCTCATCACTTACCTTGCAAACCCCCAGGCGTTAGTAGTTTTTCAGAGATGGATGATGGGAGGCATCGATATTGTAGGTTATGGAGACTTTGTTCCTCTTTGTCCTCTGATTTTCCCTGGGTTGGGGCTTCTGATCTTCCATGCAAATGACCTTAACCACATTGCCCTTGGTGAAGAAATGGCCCTTGGCCATGGTGTTGCTGTAAAGACTGTCCAAAGAAATGTTTTTATTGGAGGAGGGCTTGCCACTGCAGCAGTGGTTTCTCTAGTAGGCCCCATAGCCTTTGTTGGATTGATCATTCCGCACGCTGTGCGGCGGCTCAGTGGTTTTGACCAGCGTATAGTCTTGCCTTGTTCCTTTTTTCTCGGCGGAACAGCCTTAGTAGTATGCGATTCCATTGCAAGAACAGTCATGGCACCTACTGAACTGCCTGTAGGAATCATTACAGCGATTGTAGGAGGCCCGCTTTTTATTCACCTTCTGGTATCCCGAAAGTGGCGTTGAAAATCTGAGAAGGGCGCAGCCGGAAAGTGAGCCGAATTTGACTCGCTGGGGCAAAATCTGCGTTTTTTAGAAGCAGCTGACCTGATCCAAGTCTGCAGTAGGCAGTCAAAGAAAACAGTAGGCAAGTTTTTCTTCCCAAAGCAAGAGATGAGAATTAATTGGAGGAGCTTTAGTAAATAAACAGCTTGACAAGTGTCAAGCAGAGTGCGAACATAAAATTTCTTTGACAATATAAACTCAAGGTTTAAAGGGCAGGGAAGTCCGTTAAAAGCGGACACAGCCCCCGCTACTGTAATCGGTGACGAATTCCGGATTGCGCCACTGTTCTTTGCAGAAAGAATGGGAAGGCTCGGAATGAGAGTGATCCGAAAGTCAGGAAACCTTCCTTAAGCCAATATGACCCGCCTTCGGGAGGAAGGCAGGGTGGTTTTTTTTTGCTTAATTCTCCTGGAGAATGCACAAAAATAAACGCTAGTCTTTAGAGCCTAACGATATACGGCGGGGGAAATATGTTTGGAGGTTTTAGCCATGGTGAAAAAAATATTATGCTTTTCCCTTGCCGCTGCAGCGCTTTCCTTTAACGTTTATTCCCAGGAAAGCCAGGAAATAGAGGAAAAACAAAAATCCAAGACTGTTTCTCTACAACATGAAATTGTTGTCACTGCGACTCGCCTCGAGACTCCGGCCATAGAAATTGCAAGCTCTGTGACGGTAATTACAAGAGAGGAACTGAAGAGGTTAAAGAAAAACACTGTAATTGAAGTCCTACAAGAAATCTCAGGAGTGACTGTTGTTCAAAATGGCTCATCTGGAGGAGCAGCTTCTGTATTTCTCAGGGGGGCAAATTCAGAACATACTCTTGTGATGTTGGATGGGGTCGAGATCAATGATCCCATGTCCCCATCTCGATCATGTGACCTTTCCCATCTTTCTCTGGAGGCAATAGAACGCATCGAAATTCTCGGCGGGCCCCAGAGCACTCTCTACGGCTCCGATGCTATTGGTGGTATTATCAATATAATCACAAAAGAAGGGAATGGAAAACTTAGTGTAAATATCACTGGAATGGCCGGCTCATATGAGACTTATTCAGGGAGTACAGCAATCAGCGGAAGCACAGAAAAAATCCATTATTCTCTGGGTGCCTCGTATCTCCAAAACTCAGGCTTCTCAGCTGCAAGCATTTCCTATGAAGGAAACGAAGAAAAAGATGGCTACAGCAACTTTACACTCTCGGGTAGAGTTGGATACAATCCCCTGGATAACCTCAATTTTGACTTGATCATACGGACCATCAATACGCAAACCGATATCGACAATTTCGGGGGAGCATACGGAGATGACTCGAATAATACTCAGACTTACAATGCCATATTTCTTAAATGTCAGATACGTACTCTTCTGATAAAAAACAGGTGGGAACAGAAATTAGGGCTTTCACTGGTCGATTATAAACGTCAATATAATAACCCCACTGACGAACTTCATCCCTTTGATCTTGATAACAGCCAATATAAAAGCAAATTCCTTAAATTGGACTGGCAAAATAATCTCTTTCTTCATGAAACGAACATATTGACTCTTGGGATTGAGCATCAGCAAGAACAGGGTGAATCAGAGTATTTTTCTGATGGATTATTGGGACCATCTTCAAACATTTTTCCGCTCAAAAAAGCACACACTACAGGCATATATATTCAAGATCAAATCAAAGCTGCCAGGCAGTTTTTTGCAACCGTAGGTATTCGTCTTGACAACCACAGCCAGTTTGGGAAATCTATGACTTTCCGTCTGGCGCCTGCCTACCTTGTCAAAAAAACCGGGACAAGGCTCAAAATGACCTTCGGAACTGGATTTAAATCCCCTTCTCTCTACCAACTATATGCGCCAAAGATGTATTGGGGGCCTATCGGAAATAAAGACCTGAATCCAGAGACATGCAAAGGCTGGGATGTCGGCATAGAACAGCAATTAATGGGGAATACATTCCTACTCGGTGCTGCATACTTTTGTAATATCTACAAAAACCTCATCCAGTTTGACTTTTTCCAAGGATACACAAACATTGGTAAAGCAGAATCTAAGGGGACAGAATTATTTGTCAGAGCCCGACCTTGGGAAGGTTTATATCTCAATATGAGTTATAACAGGACAGAGGCTAAAGACAATAACTCAGACGCATATCTATTAAGACGACCCAAGGATAAATTTTCAGCCAGCTTGAATCTAAATTTCATAGAAAAAACTAGCATCCACCTTTCAATAATCTACACTGGAGAAAGAGAAGACCTTGACTTTTCAACATGGCCTTCCTCACGGGTCACAATGCCCGGATTTACTCTGATTAATGCTGTGCTTTCCTATGAGTTAATTAAAAATTATCAAATTTTCTTACGGCTCGATAATATTCTTAATGAGAAATACGAGATGATCAAGGGCTACGGAACACCTGGGTTTTCAATTTACTTAGGCTTTAATTTACATTAGTGGGTTGACCTTTTTATTGTTTTTTTGTAGTTTTTATAGCAATATGAATATAATGAGGCTAGGAAAAAGCAAGAAAATATTTAATGTGAGCTTCCTGTTTATTTTCCTGCTTTTAACTCTGTTTATAAATTTTTTCCACACAGAAACAACTCTCATAGGGGATGATGACTGCCCCGCATGCCACTTTCTGAATTCAACTTTTACTACAAATAATATAAACTTTTTCTACCTTCCCCAGCTTCCTTTCATGGAGATGCTGAAAACAGTTGAGATCTCTCTATATTATCAGCTATTTGTTATAGATCCTACATCACGTTCTCCACCAAAGATTTAGATTGTTCCTTCCAATCATAATCTACCCATTTTATGTATAATGTAATAACCATGAGGAGGTTATACGATGAGAAGAAAACAACTTATTCTGTCCTTAACATTCCTGTGCTTTTCGATTTCTTTATTAGGACAACAGTCAGAAAATAGTGCATTAACCCTGGATCAATGCATATCGATTGCAATACTCAAAAACCCTTTAGTGCTATCCTCAATGCATCAGTACCGGGCATCTCTGGCGCGCGTCAGCCAGGCAAAAGCTTTTCCACAACCATCTATAAATTATGATTCTGACTTACAGACGAAATTCTTAGATTTCAAGGACAGCGGTGAATCCTATTTTGGCTTAAGCCAATCGGTTGAGTTCCCAGGGAAGAGATCCCTAAGGGGAAAAATCGCCACACGCGAATCTAATGAAATTATGGCAGACCTGAATCTCCTGAAACTCGATATTACTTTGCAAGTAAAAAATGCTTTTTACAGCCTTCTTCTTAATCAGGAAAAACTAAAATATGCCCAGCAGGATCTGGAACTCAGTAGTGATTTTCAAAAAAAAGCCAAGTTGAAATTTGATGCTGGGGATGTGGCAAAAGTAGAGGTTTTAAGGGCCTCGGTTGAAGCATCAAAAGCTTCCAATGAAGTGAAAAAAGCATCCAATGAGGTCAAGTTGGCAAAAGCCTATTTAAACTTTCTTCTGGCCAGAAAAAAATACTCTCCACTTGAAATCCAGGGCGAACTGAAAAGGCCTGCTATAAATCTTGACTTGGAAGAATTTACAAAAAGAGCATTGTCCTTTCGCCCAGAAATGAAAAAAATCAGCTTTTCGTTGGAAAAAGGGAACCTGCAAAAAAAAACAGGCTTTTATGACTTATTTGCCCGACTTTGAACTTGGGGTCTCAAAACACCATATAGTAGGAGAAGGAAAATGGTGGGATGTCACTCTGTCATTTCCAATTCCCCTGTTCTTCTGGCAGCCTAAAAAAGGCGAAATTGCCGAAGCCCAGGCTAATATAAGCTCTATTAA
>AWNV01000063.1 GCA_000493965.1 Candidatus Aminicenans sakinawicola JGI OTU-1 | reverse complement strand
GTATAAATCTTCATTCTGATAAAAAGGGTATGATTACTCTTGTCGTCAGCGATAACGGCATCGGTTTACCGGACGATATAGATTTTCGAAAGGCCTCCTCATTAGGGCTGCAGATGGTGAATGACTTAACCAGACAGATTGGAGGCACGATAAAGCTTGACCGCAAGGCCGGAACGGCTTTTACAATTAAGTTTTAATGGGCGAATAGGCACCTCTTCTATTTCTTTTCTTTCTTTGGCGGCGGCGGAGGGGGTGTCATAGGAAGTAATTTGTCCTGCTCAACAACAGCTCTGTTCCACCACTCCGGAGCCTGAACCCGGCCGCTTTTTCTTTTAACAGCGTCATAAATGCGGAAGTGGTTGTACGTTACGAGCAGATTGTCACCCAGTTCCCACCATGCGTTTACCACGGAACTGCCGTTGTTGATAGTGTAGTCTGTGATAAACTCGACTGCCAGTGCAGGGTCCTTCTTATAGAGCTCTTCTGCAGCTTTGTCGATAATCGCTGTCCTTTTGACCGCTCCCCCTTCCCATTTTTCCTGCGCTGCTTTGACATCTTTTATCGCATAGGAATATACCACCTGCGTATGGAAATCTACATAGTCGGATGCCCATCTGGCAGAATCCCTGCCAAACACGAAATGGTCCCCGACTTTAAAGGACTCCGGCACATCCGTGCTTCCGGTATAGACAGGCATGTAGCAGGCTGTGTCCTGGGCGCCGAATGAAAGCCACAATATTCCTCCGATCGGATCAGGAAGCCAGTCCCTGCACTGGGTGATAGTTGTGTATTCGACATTGTTGACACAGATGCATCTTGAGCTTCTGTACCTTTTGTCGTCCAGTTTAAAGCTGCGGAAATAATTCGGGTTGCAGAAAGGCCCGCCTTTAATGCCTTTTGCCGGGTCGTATTTACTCCCCTGGTACTTATCGCGCGTGATGTTCATGACATCCTGCACCGAGAGTTTCTCGTCGGGTTTTACCGAAAAAGGAAAATCCATGTCCTGCGTTTCCGGGCTGAAATGCCTGGAAGGTGCTACAATGTCCAAAAAACGCCACAGCCGGCTTGCTTTACCCATGGAAGGCGAATACGCCCTCTTCCAACTGAAAGGTTTGCCGCTTTCCGGATCGTAGAACCCGTTTTCAACTGCGTATGAGACAGCATTGGGCGATGCCATGAAATAGTCCGGATTCTCAAGGTCTATCTCTCCGATTCTTGACTCGTTCGGGCAGACGCTTACATGGTCATCCGGGACCCTCTGCGCGCACCACACAGCGCCCGGCTTTCCGCTCTCCGGAGTCCACAGCGGCCCGACAGGCATGATCTCGAATATCCATGCCTCGTTTGGATCAGCGACTGCCAGCATCTCACCGCCGTCGTTAAACCCGTATCCATACTTTTCGGCCAGAGAACCCATGACCTGGATTATCTCTCTCGCCGTCTTGCTTCTCTCCATTCCGAGCATCGTCAGCATGGTCAGGTCAAGCAGTGCGGATGGAGTAGTGTTTCTCATCTTGCGCTGGCATCCGATCGTCGATTCTCCCATGGCGACCTGGTTCTCGTTCATATAACCGAACATCCCGTGCTTGTATGCATAGGTATGGGGGACTTCGGGAATATCGGTTCCTGTGTAGTCATCCTTGTATTTTTCCCATTTAATGCCCTGTTCCGGCGGCCATGTCCTGTACTGCGAGATGTGGTAGATCTTGCGTACAGCACCCTCTTTGTGGTCTGCCGCAGGCACATGCCCCCATGTCCAGTCGCATATGCCGCAGTCGCATGTGTGCGTGGTCATCGTGGAGCCGTCGGTCGATGCGTCTTTTCCTACGAGTATCGAGGTGCAGCCCTCGGGCCGGCATTCCTCTCCCCAAGGCGCAGCATTCTGTGATGTGAAAACAAATGCGCTTAATACAACCAGCGCGGCAAACAAAATAGCAGTTACTGTTAATGACTTTTTAAAATTCAAATTTGCCTCCTGATTTATGATTTTAAGATTTTATATTATTTTTTCTTTTTTTGTGCCGGGGGAGGCTGCAGCGGCACGAGTTTATCGTGCTCCACTACTGCCCTGTTCCACCATTCCGGGAATTCCACATGGCTGACTTTTCTATTTTCTGCATTATAGTTTCTTAGGTGATTGTATTTGACGAGAAGGTCGTCTCCAAGCTTCCACCAGGCATCTATGGTTCGTTCTGCGTTGTTCACGCTGAAGCCGGTTATAAACTCTACAGCCGCCGCCGGATCCTTCCTGTAAAGCTCTACAGCCGCTTTATCAATAATAGGTATCTTCTTTAATGCTCCCCCTTCCCACTTTTCCCTGGCTTTTATGACGTCTTTAATGGCCTGTGAATAAACGACCTGTGTATGGAAATCGACATAGTCAAAGGCCCATCTTGCAGAGTCTCTGTTAAATATCCAGTGGTCGCCTACACTGTAAGATTCGGGGATCTCCGTCACTCCGGCGTAGATGGGGGTGTAGCAGGATGTGTCCTGGGCTCCTAATGCCACCCACAGGATCCCACCTATCTGGTTTGGCAGCCAGTTCCTGCACTGAGCAAGGGTTGTGTACTCCGAGTTGTTTACACTGATGCACCGGGCGCCTGCATATCTTTTGTCGTCAACCTTGAAGCCGCGGAAATAGTTCGGGTTTGCGAACGGCCCAGCCTTCAGCCCCTTTGACGGGTCGTACATGCATCCCTGGTACTTATCCCTCGTGAGTCTCATTACGTCCTGCACCGAGAGCTTTTTGTCAGGCTTTATTGAAAAAGGAAAGTCCATGTTCGGAAGTTCCGGGCTGAATTTACGAGACGGCGCCACAAGGTCAAAGAACCGCCACAGCCGCCCCCTCCTTCCGTGAGTGCTTGCAGCGCTGCCCTCAGCAGGACAGTAGGCCCTCTTCCAGTTGAAAGGCTTTCCGCTCTCAGTGTCGTAGAAACCGTTCTCTACTGCATAGGAAATGACATTCGGAGAAGCAAGAAAATGGTCTGTGTCTTTAAGGTCTATCTCTCCGATTCTTGACTCGTTCGGGCAGACGCTGACATGGTCATCCGGCACTCTCTGTGCGCACCACACGGCTCCCGGTTTTCCGCTCTCCGGAGTCCACAGCGGCCCGACAGGCATGATCTCGAATATCCATGCCTCTTCCGCGTCAATCACGGCAAGCATCTCTCCGCTGTCATGGAATCCGTATCCGTACTTTTCACCCAGTGACCCCATGAGCTCGATGGCTTCTCTCGCCGTCTTACTCCGCTCCATGGCAAGCAGCGTCAGCATTGTGATGTCCATGACAGGCGTGGACGTTGAGTTTCTCATCTTGCGCTGGCAGCCTATACTCGCTTCCCCCATTGCCACCTGCTGGTCGTTCATGTAGCCGAAGACCGAGTATCTGTAGCCGTAGGTATGCGCAGCTTGTGGGATGTTGACTCCTGTATGGCCCCGCTCCAGATTTTCCCATTTCGCACCCTCATCCGGATGCCATGTTCGGATCTGGTTTATGTGGTAGATCTTACGTACAGGGCCCTCCTTGTGGTCTGCCGCAGGAACATGGTGCCATGTGAAGTCGCAGATACCGCAGTCGGCAGCATGGGTGGCCATCACTGAGCCGTCTGTAGAGGCTTCTTTCCCGATGAGTATCGAGGTGCAGCCCTCAGGCAGATATTCCGGTTCGGCCGGCTCTTTTCCCCCTGCAACATATGAAAGGGCGATAAGCAAACCGATACAAACAAGCAGTATTATGATAAGCGTCAGCAGCTTTCTTAATTTCAAGGTTTACCTCCCTGTCGTTTGGGGTTTTTTAATTCAGGGTTTAAATTTATTATCGGCATTCTTTACCTTTCAGGTGAGCCGATCTTACCGCATCTGCTGCGTTACAGGGCATTCGTGGTGAAGGACCACAACTTCATGTGCTGTGCCTCGCATCTGCAGCAGCCTCAACTCGTGAATAATCCAGGCTAATAAGCATTTTATTTATTCAGGCACCCGACATCAAGCTTATTTTTATAATCCCTCATTTTAAGCCGGCTTTGTTAAACCTGAAGAACAGGCAGTTCCCCTTCCTCATCCCTGCTGTGCCGTTATTTCATATCCGGCTTCTTTAATCCCTGCGAGTGCGGTTATTTTCATGGGCTCGATCAGCGGCCTCTGGATGTCTGCGGGCTTAAGCACAAGAGGGACCTCGGTGCATCCTGCGATAACAGCCCCTGCTTCCCTCCGGATGAGGCTCATGGCTGTATGGACAATGATTTCTTTGGACAGACCCGAATAGAAACCAGCCTTGATGCCATGTTTTCCGTCAATGGCCTCCATCACCTGCTGCTGCTCCTCATCTGAGGGGCAAATGACTTCGATTCCTGCCTCTGAAAATGCATCGTGGAAGATCCCTGATTTAAGCGTGCCTGTGCTCGATATAAGGCCAGCTTTTTTCAGGCCCGGCATGTTTTTCTTTGTCCACTTCAGGGATTCCTCGACAAGACTGAGGAAGCGGAACTCGACCTGCGACGCCACTTCAGGATAAAAACAGTGCGCAGTCACACACGGCATGATGATCAGATCTGCCCCCGCCTTTTTCAGGATTTTAACACCCTCGACGAGCAGGGGAGTGGGGTTTTGCCCCTTGTTGAGCAGGGCCTCTGTCCTCGGCGGGATTTGAGGGTTGCTGTAAACAATTACCCGGATGTGGTCCTGGTCTTTTTCGGCTCTGGTATTTTCTATGATTAGCTCATACATATATGCCGTGGCTTCAGGCCCCATGCCTCCTAAGATCCCTATGGTCTTTTTCATTTCCCCGGACACTCTTTGATGATTTCTTTGACCTTATCCAGCGGCAGTGCTTCTATCTTATGTCCGTCCTTGCCCGTCATTGTGTGCGCCTTGAACATCGAGTTCAGTATGGCCTCTTCCGAAGCCTCGGCAGCCGCAAGAAACAGCGGGGACATCTGGCTGTTCCGCAGTGTCTCGGTCTTGATGGTCCTTGACTGCGGCCTGTGAGAGATTCTCATCCCCTCGGCTGTTGAGAAAGCAATTGCATAGTCGCCGCTTGCGTTTGAGTAATAGCCGCCTGTCCTTGCTATCCCCAGCAGTGCCCTCTTCGCAAGCCTCTTCAGGTTTCTGCTGTCAAGCGGTGCATCGGTTGCGACCACGATCATGCATGAACCCTCCGACTCCCTCTCTATCTCCTTCTTCATGGGGTAGCGGCCCAGGCGGACTCCTACAGGAAGGCCTTTAATCTGGAATACGCCTCCGTGGTTTGTCTGGACAAGCACCCCGACAGTATAACCGCCTCTCGATTGTGGAAGCTTCCTCGATGCAGTTCCTATTCCTCCCTTGAAGCCGAAGCAGATTGTTCCTGTGCCGGCACCAACCGCACCTTCCTCCACAGGACCCGATGATGCGTTCTTTATTGCCCTGATAACGTCTGCTTCTTTCACATGTCTTCCTCTTATGTCGTTCAGATAGCCGTCATTTGTCTCACCTACAACAGCATTGACAGAGTCTGCCTTTTCATTCCCTTCGAGAGAGAGTATGTAGGTGATGACCGCATTGGCGGCGGTCGGCACGCTCAGTGTGTTGGTCAGGATTATGGGGGTCTCGATGTTTCCCAATTCATCGATCTGTGTGTATCCCATCAGCTTTCCGTAGCCGTTTGCCACACACACCCCTGCAGGCACTTTCTCCTGGTATATGTTTCTCCCGTGGGGGAGTATGGCAGTCACACCGGTGCGGATATTATTACCCTCGATGAGGGTCACATGTCCGACTTTGACTCCCTCGACATCGGTTATTGCGTTCCATTTCCCGGGGTTTAACACTCCTGTTTTAATGCCGAACTTCCTTATGCGGAGCCTTTCTTCAGGCAGCAGGAAGCCATGACATAGGAACAAAAGGGTGAATGACAAAATGACAGTGCGTCTCATGTCGGGTTCTCCTTAGAAATTGTAAGATTATGATATTAGTGAATACGCCCCAAAAAATCAACCGCAGTGTTCTCCTTCAGATAGAGAAGTGCTGGCTGTGGGGGAAATAAATAAAAGGGGATTATAGGTTAGTTCGATCTTGCCCAGCCAGCGAAACAAGAATTACCTGTATTATAGCTTAATCTTTGTGAAAAGGGAAGAGGAAATTTGGGATTTTTTTGTGGGGAGTTGAGAAAAAGGAGATTGGTTTTAAGGTTTAATGTTTTTAGTTTGCATGATAAATTAAAATTTGGATTTTTTATTGACAAGTCAATGTTTAATAATATAACTTTCAATAGGTCTGATGTATGGATATCTTTTCAGGAAATTTGTTTATTTTATCATAATATTTTTTATTTTCTCATTATCTGGAGATTCAAGTAATAAACATTTCCCCCTTCAGTCTAATAAATTTTCCATTGAGACTGGAGAAAATCTATTAAAAAAAGGAGATTTTCATCAGGCAATTGGTCTATTTAAACAAGAGTTAAAGTTTGCCAAAGAAATTGATGATGAATATATACAGGTTAAATGCTATATGCGCTTGGGCTTACTTTATTGGAATATTGGACAGCTTAAAAAATCTTCAGAGTTTTATATTAAGGCTAAATCACTCGCAAAAAAATTAAGTTTACAGAATGAACTGGAAAAATGCAGATGTGCGCTTGAAATTTATAGGTCTTATTTAGATGGGAAGGAATATCGCTCATTAAGGAAATACCAGCAATCGATCGAAAGCTTTCAAAGTGCTATAGAACTGGCCAGGCAAACTGGAAGCCTGGAACATGAGCTTAAGTGCCTCCGGCATCTGAGTATCACTTATCTCAGGATAAATAATTTGCAAGAATTCCGCCTGCTGAATGAAAAAGCCCTGCAGATTGCGAAGAGTCTGAATCATAAGACAGCAGAAGGAAGATGTTTGAATAATTTAGGATCGTATTATAAAAAATTCGGAAATTATTCCAAAGCTATCGATTATTATGAAAAAGCCTTAGAAACTCAAGACGAAAAAAATCAAGACATGTCAGATTACTTGAATAATATCGGGGCGATTTATGTATATCTTGGAAACTACGACAAGGCACTGGAATACCTGACGAAAGCACTGGAAATAGATAAACATATCAGCCGATTTGTCCATTTTATTCTCTTGGTTTGAATAGTAGAGTTAAGCTAATGCATCAAATTGCGAGAGATTGATTATCAGATTCGCAAATTTATTGCAGAATCTATAATTCAACCTCATTTAGAAGTCTACGTAGCGGTGCTCTGAAGTGTTCAGCCCAGTTATCATTAAAATCTAAACTAGTGGCAAGGTTAGCCATAATTTTGTTTTTTAAGCTTTGAGAATTAAATCGTCTTTGGCCTGCAATTTTTTTAATATCTTCGGCAAGGAAGTATGCATACCATTTGCCTTTAAATATTTGGTCATATTGAGCCTCGGAATAAAGTTTATCTACTTTCTGAGACAGTCTAAAAAACGAACCAATAAATTTATCTCTTTGAAGGCCCGATTCAGCTTCAAGAATCGAAAGCAAATGTTGATATTCATCCTCTTTTATTGGCCCATATACTCCATCGTTAATCGGCGACATATGTTGACTGTAGTTACACATCGAGCGGATTTTTTTTGTGTGAGAAAAAAGGCATAACTTTATCCACTCTTTCCAGGCCATTGCTGCGTTCTGTCGCCATGTAGAATAGTTTCCAATTTCGTCGTTAATAATATTAATTGGGAGTGAAGCTGCCGCAGCAATTGCTTCATTAATCTTGCCATATTTAAATAAATAATTTTCCAGTTCGTACATCTCAGTGTAAACTATATGTTCTGAGCGACGTTTTTTTCTAAGGAAGTCATCAACATCTTTATCTAAAAAGAAAATAGAGACTATAGTCTTTCCTTTAAAGCTATTGGTTAGCATACGTTTGCGTTTTATGATGTCGAAGAAATTTAGGACTGCTTGTTTACCAGACCCATCTATCGGAAGTTTATCCCCAGTTACTACTTCGTAAATTATATTATTCTCATTGCATTCAGAACAAGCAATTTTGCTGTACACATAGCTGTCTTTGTAACCTTCGATAAAAATAAAGAGCGAAGTTCGAGAAATTTGCATTTTGCGTATAAAACCAGATAAAGAATGTTTTAATCTGTTCATAACGTGAATATTTTGTCATCAGTTATGTCAGCCATTATTTCAGGCGAATGAGTAGCCATAATCAACTGTACATCAGGATTTAGTTGGCACATAGATGATATCAAACGATTTTGCCAATCAACATGCATTGACATTTCAGGCTCATCAATTAGTAAGGTGTTACTTTCTGCTAGTAGTGTTTCGATGAAAATCCAAAGCGAATGCTTCTCACCTGAAGACAGAGAAGTGAGACCTATTTTTTTCCCATCATCTGTTTCGACCTCAATTCCAACGTCTTTGAACATTAACTTTTTTTTACCTGTAAACATGTCTGTTATTAGCTGTTTTAGCTTTTCTCGAGAAGCCATAGTTTCTTCTATCCTCTGTTCGATGGTATTGATATCACTTATTACTCCTTGGATTTGAGAGTCATCAACGTATCTTTTCTCAAACATATCAAGCGAACCAAGTACATCTTGTGAACCTTGACGGGCAAGGAATGCTGCTACACGTGAGTAGGTCCTTTCTAAATCCAGACTTTTCATTTTTCTTTTTCGAGATGGTTTGGTTGTTAAGATTCCTCGTAAAATGCTTGCCAGCCCCTCCTCCTGAATTATTCTGACTTCTCTTAGAAGTTGATTAGTAAAACTAATCCAAAGCTCCTCTAGCCTTTGAGCAAAAAATGCATCCCAATCATACTCACGTTGTATTTGCGGAGGTTCCCCCCGTCGCATAGCTATTGAATATGGCTCATCCTCACCATAGAGACGCCAAGTTGGCAAATAGATGTGCTCCCATCTTGACCTGGACAAGTCTGGCTTCATTGGTGTAGTTTTCCAAATAGGCATTTCACCTTCTTTATATTGTCGTGGAACACGGATAGGGCCTGTTTCTTCGTCGAAATACTCCGGTATTTTGTATTCTTTTGGTTTTCTTTTTGAGGGCTTGTAATTCAAATCGCCCATATTTATGGACCTGACAGACTCTTTTTTGTACTTTAATGAGTATATTTTAACCTCAGCTGATTCGAATGGAACAAATTCAATTGAACTGGAGTCTCCAGTCATTGCAGAATCAAGAATTCTCAGTAATGATGTTTTACCGCTTCCATTAGGACCAAAGAAAATGTTTACATCTCGATTAAGTTTTTGTTTATAGACATCTTTTCTTCCGACAAGTCCAGAGATTTTGAATTCAATAATATGTGACATTATCTCTTCTCCTTAATTCACAAATATTATCTATTTAAAAAATTCAATTTGATACTACCTATTACCTTTACTTAAGTGGCATAAGATGGAAACGGGTATTTGTTTTGCAATTCCTTTTTCCAAACCTATTCCTCGCACTCTACACATTTCCTGATATCTCTGCTTAAAAGAATGAGACTCCAAAAATTAGAATAGCCAGAAACCAAAAAATCCCCAACTTCAAAATCCAGAAAAACGCTTTAAACTCCTCCCTCGCCTCTCTCTTCATCCTATCACTTCTCGTTTCTTCTTCTGAGAATTTACCTCCCCCTCGCTCGTCTTCTATGATGAGGTGATTCTCCAGCCTAGCTGTCTTTTTAGATATCGGGAAGCCAGGACTGCATAGTCACTGGCTTCCACTCACCTATATTTATCATAAATTTGCATAAAAGTCATTCCTTGCCATTTCAGTGAAAAATTTGTAGAATTAGCATAGCTCCAATATCAAATCCTAATAAAATTGTTGTATATTTTAGATAGATGAAACGCGCTTTTGAAAATAGACTAAATGTTCTGCTGTCTGATTTGCTTTGTCAAATAGGCATAATTTCTCGGGCTGAATTTATACATAAGGGCAGGAGAGATGTTGTAGTTTATCATCAGGGCTTAGCAATCGTTTTGGAAGGTTCTTATTCGAGAAGTGATGCTGAGAATGATGCAAAAAAGAGAATAGAGCAGCTAGATACTGATATAGCTATTGCTATTCACTATCCTTCGGTATTTCCCCAAACTCTCGGAGAATATGAAATTAAGCAAAAGCTGCGGAAAATTCGTTTTCCTGTGAGAATAATAGTATCAGTGGATATTTCAGGAACTCTTTTTGAAATACTACATAAGAAGAATGTAATAGCTAAACCTATTGAAGATTGGTATGACTTTGATTTGAATACTTTAGCTACATTAATCCATGAAGTTGGCCAATTTATTATAGGCGAAGAGAGTTTAAAAAAAGCAGAGGATGATGTCGGCACGCTTATACAAAGTTTTGTACACTTTCTTACAACTCATAAAGAATCAAAAAAAATTGCAGACAATCTATACGGCGTTCTGTATAAACTCTATGGATTTTCAATCGGAAATCCAGATGAAATAAAAGAAGCACTTTTCGCTCAATCCTCCTTAGCAATTCTTCTTAGTTCCATTTACTATGAGTCAATAAGATATATTCATAAGTTGGGCTCCTTGGAAAATCTTGCAAGAGGAAGCCACCCTCAACAAGCTTTAGAGAAGGCCACCTATGACATCTTGAGGATAAATTATGAGCCGATATTTGAGGCAACCGCCGAAATGATAGGAGTTTTTCCACCAATGCCTAGATTGTTCGGCAATTTAATTCAAGTAGCCAGTTGGATTGCTTCAAAAAGGACTTTACTTCGAAGAGACCTTGCCGGAAAAGTTTATCATAAAGTAGTCGGTGATTGGAGTCTAAAGAAGGGTTTAGCAACTTTTTTTACTCAGATACCTTCTGCTTATCTCCTGCTATATCTAGCAAAACCAAAATTGTGTAGAATTTCTGATTTTGCATGTGGAAGTGGCACTCTATTGGTAGCAGCCTATAGTGCTGCCAATGCCCATTATCGTCTTTCTCTACTTAAGGAAGGAGTTGACAAAAATCCTAAAGAAATTGAGCAGGATTTCCATATATCATTTCTAAACTCATGCTATGGATTTGATGTTCTTCAATATGCAACACAAATTACAGCTTTGAATTTAGCGCTGCATTGTCCAGAGACTCCTTTTCAGGAATTTCATATATTCACACTTCCATTAGGATATAGGGAGGAAGATGCAATTATCTCGTTGGGGTCATTGGAACTTGTTAAGCCAGAGGTCTGGCATAAGCTCAGCAAAGCAATAAGAATAGGCATAAATAAGAAAGAAGAGAAAATTTTAGAGGAACTTCAGGCACTAGAACCATTCGACTTAATTGTCATGAATCCTCCTTTCGCTAGAACTACAGGTAGAGGTGGCAAAAAAGGTGGTGGCTTGTTTGGATTCATGAGTGATGAAAAGTTGAGGAAAAAAGTTCTTGTAATCTACAAACAACTTAGAGATGAGGCTAAAGATAACCTTTTAATTTTAGGAGCCAAAATTCTTAAAGATGCAAACCTTGAATTCCTACTCGTAGAAAAAGAATTTCAACCATTTAGAAATGTCTGGCAAGCGGGAGAAGGTTTTGTATTTCTTTATTTGGCTCATAGAAAACTAAAAAAGGATGGAAAGATTTGCTTTGTATTGCCTAAAGGATTATTAAGTGGAACTTCCTGGTTTTTAGCCAGAGTTCTACTTGCTTCAAAGTATCATATTGAATACCTTATAGTAAGTTTTGACTCAGAAAATGGTTATAATTTTTCAGAATCTACTAGCCTAAGTGAGTGTCTTCTTATTGCAAAGCAAAATGAAAGTCAAACAGATAAAGATGAAACAAATTTTGTTATTTTATTGCGGAAGCCTCATACAAGTATTGAAGCTATAGCCTTGGCTGAAAGAATTCAATATACAAAGGAACGTGTTATAGAGGTAGGTAATGCCGCTGCTTTCATAGCAAAAGTGAAAAGGAAGGAACTCCTCCAAAATCTTGATAACTGGGGAAAGTTGGTCTCATTTCCCAATATAGAACTTATAGAAGAAGTTAATGCTCTTTTATCTGGTTCGCTAAAAATTGGCACTTTTTCGAAAGAAATTCCTTTGACGAGACTTAATGAATTGTGTTTAACCATAGGAGTTGATAGACATAGATTCACAGACACATTTAAGGTTCTGGAGAGATACGTTCCTGGAGGATTAAGAATCCTTCACGGAGGTGAAGAAGAACTTAGAATGAGAATGGAAATCTCGGCAAATGCTTATGTTTATCCAATTATTGAAAGAGCTAAAATTATATACAAAGAAAAGTCCGGTAAATTGTTGGTCCCAAATAGAATCAGAGTTAATACTGCTCACATCATATCTTTATTGTCTAATGAGCCAATTCTTTCAAATATTTTCTATGCTATAAGATTAAAAGAAGAGACTGGATATAAGCCCAAAGCCCTCTGCTTTTGGTTGAATACAAGCTGGGGTATTCTTACGATTCTAGCAAGTCGAGAAGAAACAGAAGGAGCATGGATTGAATTAAATCAATCTCACTGGAGATTACTCCCTGTTTTAAATATTAACGAATTACATGAGAAAGAAGTGAAGGAGCTTGCTAGTCTCTTTGATAAATTCAAATTGAAAAATATGCCTCGAATTCCGCAACAATATGGAGTTACTGGAAAGCCAAATAAAGTGAGAATGGAATTTGATTTGGCTTTTCTTAAAGTTATGGGAATTAGTGTCAAAAGTAAAGAGTTACTGCCATTGTATGAATTAATTGCTTCTTCTCTCAAACAGTGGTTAGGTTAGCAGACCAGAATTTAATTCTTTAACAAGCCGGAACCACGTATACCAACCTTCCATTCTAGCTACGTATGTTGTAAGTCATCAGAAATACAAATAAACCTCTTCCCTTTTGTCACCAATTTGTCACCAAATTTGACTGAACTCGCCTAATTATAGCTATGGTTGATTAAAAGGAAAGGCGAAAGTAAACACTAAGATTTTCAGAGGGAACAGGCTGGTTTAGATGCTAGCGGGGGCTGGATTTGAACCAGCGACATCCGGGTTATGAACCCGACAAGTCACTTGACTTCTCCCTTTGTGCTATATGGATGACAAGAAATGCTGAAAATTGTTGAAATTAAGTTATCAGGGGAGAAAGATTGAAAAAATGATTTATTAATTTGATCTTTTTCTTTTTATAACAGCGGTGATAAAACTTCCTGCTAGAAGCAATGAGGCTGCGTAGAATACCCATTTTTTTATGGGTTTAGGAAAGATAATTTGATCGGCTTTTCCTGATATGACGAATCCTGCCCAATAATAGGGGTGAGACAAAGTGTCTGAGGTTATCATCTCAAGCTTTGCTTTCCTTAACGCATTCATGATTGATTGGGAAGACCGGAGATGGATGTAGAATCTTTCCATCAGTTGGTATGTTGCCTGGTCATTTACTGCCCAGAGACTCATCAGAATAGATGAGGAGCCGGCATAAAAGAAGGCCCTGTTCAGGCCTTCGATGCCTTCCCCTCTGATAAGCTGTCCCCACCCGGTCTGGCAGGCAGAGAGAGTGACAAGGTCAGAGTTGAGTTTCAGATTAAAGATTTCCCTCATCTGGAGAAAGCCATCTTGTTCAGGGTCATCATCCAGTTTAAGAACAATAGAAGAACGCGCCGGCCTTGTATTGTCAATAAGGCTGTGGGCAGCAAAGTGAATAATTTTGTAATTCTCCAGATTGTGGTTAATCACTTCTTCCTCAGAGGCCAGCTTTCTTTGAAAAACAGTCCTTTTTGAATTTTTAAAAAGAGAGCTTATCCTTTCGATTTCTATTCCGCTGTATTTCAATCTGTAGAAATTAAAAGCCTTGGATGAATAGAAATTCTGGAAGATGTCGTTTCCGCCGCTATTAGTTTCTGAAGAGCCGTAGTCCGGGTCTCCAACTGCTAAAAGGTCCATTTCCCGCTTTTTGCCATTCGATCTCTTTCGTTTAATGATTTCCCACAGAGAAGAAACCGATGGGGCATAGGCGATTTTATAGTCCTCGATCAACCAGCGGTTTTTTGTTTCTTCGGTTACAAGAGCTTCAAATGGAAGAGCATGAAGGAAGTCATCAGGGATGAAAATAATATTTTTTATGTTCTTATCCAGGCCGGGAAGAACAAGACTGCAGTAAAGTGAGTAGCCCGGCTTAAAATTGAGATTTTCTTTATCCTGAATGATTTCTCTGTAGTCTTTTACAAGGTTATAGATATCTTCCCTTGAAGGTATAGGGAAAATTTTGAGTCCTTTCTTGGTGATTGCAAAAGCATAGGATCTTTTTTCACCGATAGAGTAGGCCAGAAATGCCGTATTGCCATCAAGAAGGTTTTTCTGAGCTTCTTCGAGAGTGATGATTCCGGGATATTTCAGATCTGCATAAGCAGGACTTTTAGTGCGTATCTCTCTTTTTAGACTTTCGAGTTCGTTCTCTTTTTCTTTCAGGCGTTCGTTGAAGATGTTTTTTTCTTCAGATGAAAGTTCTGCGGCCAGGAGTTTAGTGTAGATATTTGAAATATCTTTCATGAGTTCTGTTTCGCGGTTTTTCAGTTCAGGGTTGGTTGACCCGGAAATATCAACCTTTGAGATTTCCAGACTGTCGAGGAATGCTCTTGCCTTTGCTCTTTCGAGGTAATCGAAAGCTTCCGAGTCGTAGCCTTTCTCCGGAGCGGAGTGATGGAGAATAACGAGAAGATCGATGAGGTTTTGGTAAGGTTTGATCCTTTTATCTGTGCCTAAAAAACTTGCCTTGAGTTCTTCAAGCTTGATCTGTGAGCGCATGTCTTCTATTATTTTAATGGAGTTTTTATAGCTTTCCAGAGCCTCTTTGTATTTGTTTTGCTCTTTGTACGCATTGGCTAATTCCAGATAAGCCTCCCAGAGAATCTGCCCCCCTTCGATTCTCATAGCGAGCTCAATAGCCCGTTGGTAATATTTGGTGGATTCTTCGTAATTTCCCTGGTTGTAATGAACGATTCCCATGTTATTCAGGATCATGCCCATTGCTTCAATGTTCTTAATATGTTCTGCCTTTTCGTATGCAGTATTAAAGTATTTCAGGGATTCATGGTTGTTCCCGAGAAAGGAATTAACGGATCCGATGTTGTTTAGAACCTTTATCTCTATCTCTGTATATTGATTTTTTTTTGCAAGCTTCAAGGAATCAAAATAATAACCGAGTGCCCTGTAAGCGTCTTCCTTGTTTGAATTAAGAAGGCTTTTCAGCCTGAAAGTAATTCCTATGTTAGTTAGAGCCATCGAGACTGCTTTCTCATCTCCGGATTGTTTATCTATATTCAGTGCTTTAGTGAAGTATTCCAGTGCCTTGTCGTAGTTTCCAATATTTTTATAAATCGCCCCGATATTATTCAAGTAGTCTGACGTGTCTTGATTTTTTTCGTCTTGAGTTTCTAAGGCTTTTTCATAATAGCCGATGGCTTTGGAATAGTTCCCGAATTTTATATAATATGAACCTAAATTATTCAAGCATCTTCCTTCTGCTGTCCTGTGGTTCAGGATTTTTGCAATCTGTAAAGCTTTTTCATTCAGTATGCGGAATTCCTGCAAATTATTTATCCTGAGATAAGTGATACTCAGATGCCGGAGGCACTTAAGTTCGTGTTCCCTGCTTCCGGTTTTTCTGGCAAGTTCTATGGCATTTCGAAAGCTTTCGATAGATTCTTGGTATTTCCTGGAGGAGCGGAAATTTTTTCCTTCCGAATACAAATTGAATATTTCTAATGCATTTTTGATTTCTTCCTGCTGTTTATTTAAATTAAACTTTTCCGCAATGGCGATGGCTGATGAATATTTTTCCGTTGACATATTGAGATTACCTGTGTTCCAGTACAAAAGTCCAAGCTTCGTAAGGGCAATACATTCTTTTTTACTGTCATGCATTTTTTCCGCTCTCTGAAAGGACTTTTCAAAAAGCTCTATGGATTTTTCGAATTCGCCGGTCAACCGGTATTCTTCTGCCTGGTTAAAAAATTGGAAGTATTGGCTCTCAATTTCTTTAATAAATGCAGAACTGGAAGCTTTAGGGAAGAGCGGGACTACTGTAATGAAGCTTAAAAAGCAAATAATAAATTGTCTCACTTTAAAATCCAGGTCCTAATAATTTTTCTTTTTAGTATTATATAGATAGATTTTTGCAAATCAAGGAGGCATATTCAATCGTCTTTAAGGATGAATTTTAGGGGTGATTTCTAGTAAATTTCCTCACCTTTAAAGGTGATGTAGATACAATCTCTCCTTTTTATAGAATAAAATGTTAATCCCTCTTAAAAAGGAGTATAAGCAGACTTAAATATTTGATTGTTAAATTTTTTCTTTCTTAGTTTAGTCTCTGTCGCTAATTCTTATACAGTCTAATTCACCCGTAGTTTTGATTTTCTTGTTGATATTGGAGCTGTCATCTGCCTGCTCGGGGGGTGTGCTGTCCTGATGTGGGCTGAGTACGGGAATGAAAGAGAACAGGGAACTTAGAAACGAAATCGGAGTGCGGATTATGCGTTTGAAGTTGATCTGGGTTCCGGCCTGAGCTGTGCCTGGCATGGAGAGCGCGAGGATGGCAAAACATACCACAATCGCTGTAGCTTTGAATAAAGTCTTTCTTGACATAGTAACCTCCTTTTAGGTTACGCATGCCTTAGTGATATCGATAGAATAGGCGGGCTAAAATAGATCCTCAACAAATACTATTCTAGTCATATTCATCCAAGGCAGCATACCTAGACTAAGCAGTTAAAAATAGCTTGTCAAGTACTTTTTTCTCTAACTTGTTAATAAGAAACAAGTTAACCTATAAAAACCGCACTATATTGTAGTGCGTTTACGGCCTTCCCTCATATATAGTGTCGTTACGGAAATAAAAAAATTGAAATATTTTTTGTTTTTTTTCGATTTTTTTGTGATTTTGCTTGTTAATCTGGGTTATTCACGAGTCAAGCTTGCTGCGGCTCTATAACAAAAAGTGTGATGATTATTAATATAAGTCATTGATATAAAAAGAAAAGTTACCTTTCGACATAGAATTCGCTATATCTAAGGGA
>AWNV01000062.1 GCA_000493965.1 Candidatus Aminicenans sakinawicola JGI OTU-1 | reverse complement strand
AGGTTTTCCTCAAATTTGGAAATCTTGATACGATTCCAGTCCAGTATTTTCTGGTATTCCTCAAAACCGATGAATTTTCCATCCTTTTGAAACACAGGATAACTTTTTATTTTTTCTTTAATTTCTTCATTAGAAGCTTCAATTCCCATTTCTTTGGCTCTTTGGAGAAGAATTGTTTGTTGAATGATTTGTTCGAGTACCTGCTGTGGGATGTTGAGCTGTTGAATAAAGTTTTTATCGAGTTCTTTGAACTTAGTTTTTAACATTTCAAGCCTCTGCATCAAATCCTGCATATAAATGTCAGTAGAAATTTTTTCTTTTCCTACTGAAACAATTATGTTAGCATTCCTGGATTCCCCTAAACGGCCCGCACCTCCCCATACAGCAAATATAGAAATAATAAAAGCGATTATTACAAACCAGAGAGTCGGAGCTAAAGACTTCAAATTTTTTCTCATTGATTTTAACATTTTTTTACCTCAATCCACGTCCACGTAGATTATTCATAAAGAATGCCGATACCTTTATTTAACCTTGATGAAGTCTGCTTTTCAGCATGATTTTTTGCAAGATTAAGAGAGTTGCTTTCTTTATTAAATCTAATATTAATTATAATCGGCATTCTTTACCCTTTGGGCGAGCCGATCTTACCGCATCTGCTTCGTTACAGCGCATTCGTGGTGAAGGACCACAACTTCATGCGCTGTGCCTTGCATCTGCGGCAAGCTTGGCTCGTGAATCATCCACGTCCATATAGATTATTCATATTACCTGCCGACGCCTTTTTTTTGAAAGAGAGGAAATAGCCTGTCGTATGTTGTTTCAATGTCCTCAATAGTTATTTTTGTTTTGCCGATAAGAGGCATGAAATTTGAATCTCCAACCCAACGTGGTATAACATGAAGGTGATAGTGATCTGCAATGCCTGCCCCAGCACTTTGGCCAATGTTCATTCCAATATTGAAACCATTTGGATTATATTTTTTTCTCAGAATTTCCATGCTCAATTTAAGTAAGTCGATTAGTTCCTCTGTAGATTCTTTTTCTGACATTTCAAGTGATCCGATATGTTTAAAGGGAGCAATCATAAGATGGCCTGGTGTATATGGATATTTATTCAAAACAATGAAGTTTTGAATTCCTCTATAAAGGATATAAGATTCTCTGTCTGTTTTTTGTTTAAGAGCGCGGCAAAATATGCATTCTTTCATTTTGGAAGCTTTTTTGATGTATTTTTCTCTCCATGGAGTGGTGATATATTCCATTATTTATTGATCAGATTTTTTAGAAGCTTACTTGGTTTAAAATATAAAATTTTTTTAGATGGAACTTGGACGGGTTTCCCTGTGCGGGGGTTTCTTCCTGAGCGAGCTCCTCTGTGCCTGAAGCGAAAGCTGCCGAAGCCCCTTAATTCTATTTCTTCTCCATTTTGAATGGCTTCCTTGATAGTTTGGAAAAAAAGGTTAACACCTGTTTCTGCCTCCTGTTTGGAAATTTCCATTTCTTTAGCGATTTTGTTGATCAAATCAGCTTTTATCATTTTTCCCCTCCTTTTTATTCTTTTTTTTCACCTTATTTTCAATTTGATTTTTCTTCTTCTTCCTGTCTTCTTTATTCTCCTTTTTTGTTGAGTTATTCTTAGAGGATCCGATGTTCTTGAATTTGTCTTTCATAACATCGCCAAGAGTCATCCTGTTATCTTGTCGTTGCATATATTTCTGATATTCCAATTTTTGTGTTTCTATCTGGGCTTGCCTGAAACTAAGTGATATTTTTTTATCCTTTTGGTTTAGCTTTATAATTTTTGCTAATTTTTCTTCTCCTAAAGAGAGGAATTCAGCCGGATCTTCTATTTTTTTCTCGTCGAGCTCGGAAAGGAAAACAACTCCTTCAATCCCAGGAGTTATTTCTACGAAGACGCCAAAGTTCACAAGACGGATAATTTTTACTTTGACAAGATTTCCTATTTTTTCCCGGCTGAAGAAATCTTCCCAGATATCTCCTTCTAACTGCTTTATACCCAGGCCCAATTTTTGTTTCTCTATGTCAATATTTAATATGACAGCTTCCACATCTTGGCCGACTTTCAGTTCCTGGGATGGATGTTTGATCTTTTTCCAACTGATATCGGATATATGAATAAGGCCTTCGATGCCATCCTCTACTTCCATGAATGCGCCAAAGTCTGTTATGTTTGTAATTTTCCCTTTGACACGGGATCCAGGACTAAATTTTTGCCTGAGGACTTCAAGAGGATGAGGCGTAACCTGTTTAATACCTAGGGAGATTCTTTTTTTAGCAGGGATTATATCCAGAATTGTTACATTGACTTCCTCTCCAATAGAAAGGACCTTTTTGGGATGGATAAGTTTTCGAGACCAAGTTAAATCGGAAATGTGAACCAGGCCTTCTACCCCTTTTTCAAGCTCTATAAATGCTCCAAAATCAGTAAGGTTTACGACTTTGCCTTTAGTTTTTTGGCCGATTAGATATTTCTTTTCTATGTTTTCCCAAGGGTCAGGGAAAAGTTGCTTATAACCCAGAGAAATTTTTTCCTCTTTTTCATCAAAATTAAGGACTATAACTTCAATTTCCTGGCCTGTTTGGAAATATTCAGATGGGTGATTTGTCTTTCCCCATGACATGTCGGAAATGTGCAGGAGCCCTTCTATACCGCCAATGTCAATGAATGCTCCGAAACTTGTTATGGATTTTACTTTGCCCTTGATTTTTTTATCTCTGCTTAACTGGTTGAAAATATGCTTCTTTCTTTTTTCTTTTTCATCCTGCAGGAGCAGTTTTCGGGAAAGAACAGCATTTTCATTCTTCCGGTCGAATTTTATTACTTTAAATTTGTACCTATTTTCTATAAGTTTTTCTGGTTCTTTAATAGTTCTGACATCAGCATGAGAGTCAGGAAGGAAGGTATTAATCCCGACGTTGACAATATAGCCGTTTTTTATTTTTTTAGTGATTTTTCCAATTATCCAGGTATCAAGATTGAATGCTTTTTCTAAGTTGTTTAAAGCGTTAATGGCAAGGGCTCTCTTTTTTGAAAGAATGAGATAGCCTTCTTTTAAGTTGCCTCTTTCTAGAACCGCTTCTATTTCATCACCAAGATTGATTTTCTTAATCTCCTGTTGGTTATCAAAATCTTCGGCAGGAATAATTCCCTCTGATTTAAAACCGACATCAACAAGGATGTAACTTGGAGTAATCTTAACGACCTTTCCTTTGAGAACTTTCCCAAGAGTTAGTTCTTTGGCATTGAACTGGTATTTCTTGAGAAGCTTTTCATAATCTTCGGATGAGATTCTTTTTTCTTTTTTTGTTAGCTCTGACATTGGACAGTCTTCTCCATAAAAGATTGGTGTTTGAAGCTTGCTTTGATTTTATTTATAGCTTCTTGGATAGCTTCATGCGGAGTAGATGCACCTCCTGAAAGACCTATTTTATTAGTTCCTTTTAACATTTTAGGAGTAATTTGATCCGCTTTTTCGATGAAATATGTATTTGGTAAGATCCTTTTTGAAATTTGATAGAGTATATTGGAGTTAGAACTGTTTTTCCCTCCAATTATGAAAAGAGTGTCGACATTAGAAGCAAGTTCAGATGTGGATTTTTGTCGTGTTTGAGTGTACTGACAGATGGTATTATAGATTTTTAAGTATTTTGTTTTTTCTATAAGAACAGCGACAACTTTCTTAAAAATGTGCAAATCTTGTGTTGACTGGGCTAGAACAGCCCTCTTTTTTTTAAGTGGTAAAATTTTTGCCTGAGCATCATTTTCCAGAATTTTTGCTGTATTCCTGCTGTATCCAATGAGACCCTGTATCTCTGGATGCTTTTTGTTTCCCACTATTACGATTTCTTCTTTCTCCTTGGCTAAGCTTTCAACGAGTTTTTGAATTTTTTTGACTATTGGGCAAGTGGCATCAATAATTTCTATTTTTTTTTGCGAAAGGATTTTGTAGATATCGGGGGAAACTCCATGGCTTCGAATGATGACAGTTCCTTCTTTTAGGCTATCCAAATTGGTTGTAGAATATATTTCCTGTTTCTCTAAGCTGGAAATCACTTGAGGGTTGTGGATTAAATCTCCAAAGGTGAAGACGTTACCGCTTTTTTGTTTACGTGTTTCCCTTGTGATTTGCAAAGCTCTTTTCACTCCGTAACAAAGTCCTGAATTTTTTAAAGTTATGATTTCCATTTATTTTTTATATCAGAATAATGAAGTATACTATATTAGTTGAGGCCCGTTTGTCAATTCTAACTATAGGTAAAATCTGAACTTAGCTTTATTTCCAAGAGACAAAACCGATGCTGTGTTAACTGGAATTTTTTTCATCTTCCAGTATTTTTGTAATTTCTTCTTGAGAAGGGAGATCACTAATGCTTTGCAGACCGAAATAGGTTAAGAATCTATTTGAAGTTCTGTATATCAAAGGCCTTCCTGGACCTTTTTTTCTGCCCACTATTTTTACCAATCTTTTCTGGAGCAAGCTTTTTAATGAGGATGTAGAATCAACTCCTCTTATGGCAGAGATTTCTGCAAGAGTTATTGGTTGATAGTAGGCAATTGTTGATATTGTCTCAAGGGCTGCTGGAGATAGTTTGTTTTTTCTGTTGACATTGAGAAGGCGTTTTATCCATATGTCGTAATCAGGATTTGTTGAAAATAGTAAGCCACCCGCAGCCTGGATAATTTGAATTCCTCTCTTATTAGTGGAGTAGCGCTCAAGGAGATCATTTATTGCGATCTGAATATCTTCATCTTGAAATTCTGTCAGGGTACTTTTAATTTTATCGAATGACAACGGTTCAAGAGAAACAAAAATAAGAGATTCAATGATATCTTTCAGGCTTGCCTTCATTAGCAATTCTCTTTACGAAGCCAGACTTTAATAGACCGAAAAAGATTTTCTTGGATAGCTATTACTATTCTTGCTTTTATAAGTTCCAATAGACAGAAAAAGGAAAGGACTGCTTCTTCCATGCTTTCCTGTTCATTGAAAAAGTCTAGAAAATCGAGAAATTTATCTTTATGTAAAGTAGATAATATTTCTTCCATTTTTTCTTTTACAGAATATGTTTTTCCTTTTATGGTTTGAAGGTTTTCTTGTTCTTTCCTTTTCATAATAGAGAAAAAAGCTTCCGCAAGACCAAACAATGAGACCTCTATTAAGTCGAGATTATCTGAATGGGATAAGGGTGGTAAAAAGTTCCTATGCCATTCTGGGAGACGGTCTTTTTCTTTTTCTCTCAAGATCGAGCATGCAGCTTTGATTTTTTGATAATCCAGAAGCCTATCGACAAGGAGTTGACGTGGGTCTTTTTCTTCTTCAAGGGCATTCATTTGGGGGAGAAGCATCTGCGATTTTATGTGGATTAGGAGAGCGGCTATTAGCAAAAATTCAGCCTCACGTTCCAGATTTATATTTTCCTTTTGATCAAGATATTTCAAGTATTCTCTTGTTATTGTTGCGATAGGGATATCATGAATATCGATTTTTTTCTTTTTGATTAAAAAAAGGAGAAGATCCAAGGGGCCTTGAAAAACTTCTAGCTTGACTTCGTAGCTTTTTGAAATGTCCATGAAGATTTAATAGCCATAAAATGTTTTAAAAACCAATAGCAGCCCTGACCTCCTGCATGGTTTTCTGGGCTACTTCTCTGGCTTTTTTATTCCCCTCTTTTAGAATATCCCAAACAATGTCAGGATTTTTTTCAAATTCTTTCCTTTTATTCTGTAAGGGAGCAAGAATACTGTTTATGCTTTCAATAACGACGTTTTTGCAGTCTAAACAGCCTATTTCTGCAGTCCTGCAGGCCATAGCCAGTTCATGCCTTTTCCCTTCGGGAACAAAAGCCTTATGAAGTGAAAAGACAGGGCAATCTTCCGGGATTCCAGCATCTGTACGTCGTTTACGGCGAATGTCAGTCATCATTGTTGAAATTTTTTTTCTGATTACTTTTGGTGTATCTTTTATGAAAATCGCATTCCCGAATGAATTACTCATTTTGCGTCCATCTGTCCCCGCAAGTTTTGGAACTTCTGTGAGCAGTATTTGAGGTTCAGGAAAAATATTCCCGTAAAAACGGTTGAAGCGTCTCGTGATTTCCCTGGCCAATTCCAAATGAAAGGCTTGGTCTTCTCCAACAGGTACAACTTCGGCTTTATAAATAATAATGTCAGCCGTTTGAAGGACAGGATAGCCAAGAAATCCGTATGTGTTGATATCCTTGCCCCGAAGTTCGCGGCGCATTTCTTTGAAAGTGGGGACTCTTTCCAGCCATGGAAGGGGAATGATCATGGAAAGAAGAAGGTGAAGTTCTGCATGTTCCTTGATTTCAGATTGGACAAAAAGAACACTCTTAGCGGGGTCTAATCCTATACTTAACCAATCTGCCGCATATTCAAAAGTGAAGTCCTTGATAAATTTGGGATTCTGGTATTCAGAGCTGAATGCGTGCCAGGTAACGATGGAATAAAAACATTTGTATTGATCTTGTAATTTGAGCCAGTTGCGAAGAGCGCCAGCCAGATGACCAAGATGAAGAGGCCCTGTCGGCCTCATCCCGCTCAGGACAACCTGTTTCTTTTTTTCTGATATCACAAAAATAATCCAAGTAAAAAATTAACAATTCCCAGTATTACGCCAATAATTGAACCTAAAATTCCAGTCATTAATAATATGAGAATAATGAAAAATCCATAAGGACTGAGTTGTTCATATTTTTGGGCAGCTTCATGAGAAAGTAAGCCCATTAGAACACCACTTCCATCAAGAGGTGGGATTGGAATAAGATTAAAAACTGCTAAAATAACATTGATTTGAATAGTGCTGTACAGAATTAAAAATATTCCAGAAGCTAGATTAAGGTATTCTGTTTTTGTCACAAACAGAGGTTTAAGAAGGATAATAACTAAAAAAGCAAGAAATGCCACTAACATGTTTGATATTGGTCCGGCAGCAGAAATAAGGAGGTTGTCCCTCCTGGGGTTTCTCAAGTTTCGGGGATTAACAGGGACTGGTTTTGCCCAGCCGAAAGGTGGAACTTTCATCAAAACAAGGATAACAGGAAGAAGGATAGTGCCAATAGGATCTATGTGAGCTAATGGATTTAAAGTAACTCGGCCCATAGCAAATGCAGTTGGATCTCCTAATTTATATGCAGCCCAACCATGAGCAGCTTCGTGGACAGTTATGGCAAACAGTACTACAAAAAGGCTGATGATAATGGATGCAATATTCATTTTAAACCAGACGTAATATATAACATATCAACTATAAAGAGTAAACCAATTATCATAACCGAAGATCCCCTAATTTATTCTCATCTTTTTCCATTCATGCTGTCAGGATCAGGTCAGCCGCTTCTAAAACACGCAGGATTTGCCCCAGCGAGTCAAGCTCAGCACACTTTTCGGCTTCGCTCTATTCTCCTTTCAGTAGAAGAACCGTGCCCACTCAGCCTCCAAATGGTTTTCTCAATCAGCTGACCTGATCCATCCTGAATTATTCATAAAACGGGATGTACCTGCAAATATTTTTACAGTTTTACAGAAAACTTATTTAACCTGAATTATTCATAAAGAATGCCGACACCAATATATATTTTCTGTTATATCTGCAAGTTACGTTGATTTTTCCTTCAGTATAACATTCAGCTCTTTTCCCCTGCCCTTCTTTTCCTCTATATCGGCATTCTTTACGCTTTGGACTCGAGGATAATCCAAGTTCGTCTGGATTATTCATGAAAAATTATCGCATTTAAGGAAAATATTATTATTTTATAGTTTAAGATGGTACGAAAATTGCATCTAGGTTTGGAGTGGGAAAGGCATTTGTGTTATTGATTGTCTATTTTTTTTGTTATAATACAAATATTATCGTAATAGTATAATGAAAACAAAAATAAATATAGGGTTGATTTTCCTGGTTTTATTCCAATTTTTGCTATTAAATCCAGCTTTTGCCGTTAATCAAAGCGTAGATGAATTTATTACTGAAATACAAGAGGCTTTAGAATCGAAAGATATTGAAGCTTATTTAAATTGTTTTTATGGAAACATTAGACAACAAGCCAGAATTGATATTACAGAGATGTTTGAAGACTTGAAGATGGAAAAAGCCAGGATTTTCAAGTGTTATTCAGAGCAGAAAAAAAATGATAATGCAAATGTATATCTTAGAGTTCTTTTCGAAAATTCTTATTCTGTGATTATTAAAGTGTGGAATCTCGGGTTTAAAAAAGAGGATGGTCGCTGGAAAATTATGAAAAAGGGTATAATCGGAGAAACAAAGAACCTTTATAAAATCAATATCCCTTTTGAGAGAGCAGAGAGAGTAAAGTCAGTTGAAATTAAACATGTAGATATTAAAATTAGTCTTAAAGATGCTGTTGTCTTTTACGATAATATTCCAGGGCTTGAAACGGCACTCCTTGTTATAGGAAAGGGAAATCTGGATTTTTCACCTTCACTGCCAAGGGAAAGGCATCAACTGGAATTACTCTACAAAAATAATTTTATAAAAGATAAACTTGAATATGTCTATCTTCGTTTTTCCCCCTCTTTTTTTGTAAATAATATCAGAATCGAAAAGGATGAGGGGAATAAACACCTTATTACCCAGGAAGAAAAGAGCATGGCATATTCACTGTTTGTAAAACATTATTCCCGTTCTTTCACTACTGAGAATTCTCTCAACAGTGAGTTGCTTTCTTTTTTGCCTGGAGGAGATGAAGCGGTTTTTGAATTTGAAGGGAAAAAAATTGGGAATTTTTCTTATATTTATTCTCCCTTTTCAGAGGAAGAAGTACATTTTTTCCAGTGGAAAAATGATAAAATCATCAATCTTTATTCGCCATCAGAGGGTAGTATAAAAAAGAAATTGTTTATTTCATTTGTCCAAATATTTGATGTCAAGAATTACCAGATTGATGTTAATTATCATCCAAAAGAATATTATTTTTCTGCAAAAGCGAAAATCGAAATAGATCCATTAGTTGATTCTTTGGATTTGATAAAGTTTAGATTAAATCCTGATCTAGAGATTCTGCGCATCAATGATGAAAATAAACATGAATTGTTTTATACCCGGGACAGGTTGAGGAAATTAATATATGTTTACCTTTTTCAGCTTAAAGATAAGAAAAAACCGTTCTCAATTGAAGTGTATTATCGAGGCAAGATAGCCCCAAGTAAAAAGATAGACGATACACTCCCATTATATCAAATGAATGATGGTACTTTACGCCGTATGCCAAGGTTTGAGACGGATATTTATACACGAAAGACATATTGGTATCCTGTTCCGCCTGGCGAGGATTATTCTTGTGCCCGTTTAAAAATAATCATTCCACCTGGATATTCATGCGTATCTAATGGAAAATTAGTTGAGCAATATAGACTGAAAGATTTGGAAAATGTTGAAGATATTAAGAATGTAGGATTCCAGGTCTATGTGTTTGAGGCAAAAAAACCTATCAAATATCTTGCATTTGTTGTGGGAAAGTTTTTAAAAAAGAATGAATCTGCTAAGCCTATTCCTATTAAGTTCTTCAAGGATTTAGGGATTCGTACTAAGAAATGGGACGTTTTTGAGGAAGCAAAAAGAATTTGCCAGTTTTATGAAAGCAAATTTGGTCCTTTCCCATTCGAAAAACTAAGTATAGTAAGTGTTCCTTGGACTCAAACCGGAGGAATTAGCACATCTTCTTTTATTGTCCTTAACGAATTGCCGCAGTTTTCTGGGAATAGACGTGTTATTAGTACTAATAGCCCGGTTAATCTCAGCCGCTGGAGGGAATTTTTTCTGGCTCATGAGATTGCCCACCAGTGGTGGGGGCAGGCTGTAAGTTGGGATACTTATCATGATCAGTGGATAAGTGAAGGATTGGCTCAATTTGCGGCGGTTCTTTATTTAAAAGATAAATATGGAGAAACTATTCTTCCTTATATCCTCAAAAAATTCTCGAACTGGACACGAAAAAAGGCAAAATGGGGTTCTATAACTATGGGCTCTCGAATCAGCCATTTTGATTATGAAGCATATCAGGCTATTATTTATGATAAAACTTCTTTAATTCTAAATATGCTGAAAGATTATCTGGGTGAAGATTTGTTTTTTAAAGGATTTAGGGAGTTTTTCAGCCGGCACAAGTACAGCGCAGCACGTTCAAATGACCTTTTTAAAATTTTTAAAGAAGTTTCAGGAAAAGACTTAAATGAGTTTTTTATTAAATGGTTCCACTCTTACTCTCTTCCTACAGTCAATGTACTTCATTCTATCCAGGAAGAAGATGAAGGATATCTTCTTAAATTTAAGATTGTGCAGTCGAAAGATTTGTTCATATTCCCGCTTTGGGTAGAATGGCAGCAGAAAGGAACTAAGGTTAGAAAGCAAATTTTTGTCAATAAGAAAGTAATCGAGGTTTCCTTCAAATTAGGAGAAAAGCCGAGAAATATTAAAATAAATCCAGATAAAGCGGTACCTGGGTATTTTTAATGACCTTTGATACGACAAGTGCAATTTACATCACAGAGTTGAATGGGTTAGAGGTTATTGACATCTATCTTCAGCCTCTTGATCATCTCATTCAAAGTAGTGGGCTTGACTTCCAAAAAGTTGCCAGCTTTTTTTTGAACTCCATTTGCTTTTTTAAGAGCATTGATAATGGCAGTTTTTTGGTATTTCAGAAGATCCTTTTTGAGATTGATCTTGTTATCGGGGGGAAAAAATACAGTTTTTTCCGCTTCTTGAGATTTTAATAGAAATGGAGGGAGGTTCTCTCGAGTAATAATCTTGGATTTAGTCAGGACAACTGCTCTCTCTATTAGGTTTTCCAGTTCCCTGATGTTTCCCGGCCAATCATAGTTATTTATGACTTCCATGGTGTCTTCAGAAATACCGATAATTTTTTTGTTGTTTTCCTTGCTGTAAATCTCTAGAAAATGCTTGACAAGAAGAGGAATATCTTCTTTTCTTTCCCGGAGGGACGGAAGCTCAATTTTGATGACGTTTAAGCGGTAGAAAAGGTCTTCACGGAACATTTTCTGCCCAATAAGATACTCCAGGTCTGCGTTTGTGGCTGCAATGACTCTTGTATCGACTTTGATTGTTTTTGTGCCCCCTAATTTCATGAATTCTCTGTTTTGCATGACTCGAAGTAATTTTGCCTGAGTTTCTAAATTGAGAGAGGAAATTTCATCAAAAAAGATGGTACCTTTATCAGCAGCTTCGAATAGCCCCTCCTTTTGACTTACTGCTCCTGTAAATGCTCCTTTAACATGACCAAAAAGATGGCTCTCCAATAGATCTGGAGGGAGCGAGCCGCTGTTGACGATTATGAATGAGGAATTAATACGATTGCTGTTATGGTGTATTGCTCTTGCAACCAGTTCCTTTCCCGTACCGCTTTCCCCTTGAATTAGAATAGTGCTCCGAGTAGGGGCTGAAGCCTTTATGATTTCAAAAACATTGTCCATGACATTGCTTTTACCGATAATATTTTCAAAACTGAATTTTTTCTTGAGTTCTTCTTTTAAACGAAGGTTTTCTTCTTGCAGCTTTTTATGTTTAATGGCTCTTTCGATTATTAATATCAGCTCGTCATGTTTGAAAGGCTTTTGGATATAATCAAATGCTCCCATTTTCATTGTAGAAATCGCAGATTCCACAGAGGCATATGCTGTGATGATGATGATAACTGCGAATGGGTCTATCTTTTTCATCTTTTTAAAAACTTCTATACCGCTCATTCCAGGCATGAGAAGGTCCAGAAGTATCAGGTCATATGTTTGGGAAGGATGCTTTTCTAACGCTTCTTCTCCGCTGGAAGAAATTTCAACTTCATATCCTTCAGATGTTAAAAGCTCTCCCAGGACCTCATGGATAATTGGTTCATCATCTATGATGTGAATAATTCCTTTTTGTGCCATTTTTCTATCTAATAGATGTTCCTTTCTTTTTTGTTTTATCTAAATCCATTGGAATTGAAATAATGAAAAGAGAACCTTTCCCTTTCTCACTTTCCACAGTGAGTTGGCCTTCATGTTCTTTAATAATAGCATAACTGATGGAGAGGCCAAGTCCTGTTCCTTTCCCAATGCCCTTAGTTGTAAAGAATGGGTCAAAAATTTGTGGCAAATGTTGAACTTTAATTCCTCTTCCCGTGTCTTCGATTTTTATCACAGCTAGATTGTCCACTTGGGATAGTCCAATCTTAAGTGTTCCTCCGGTTGGCATGGCATCTATTGCGTTGATAATGATATTAATGAATACTTGTTGAAGCCTATCTTCCTGAGCCCAGATGGGCCTTATGTGGGATAGGTTGAGATCTAAATTTATATTCATATCTTTTAGTTTGTAATCGATGAGAGAGATAATCGTCCTGAGGCTTTCTCTAAGATCTACTTTATAAAATGACGATTTTGATGGGCTGCGGGAGAAATTAAGGAGATTTTTAACGATTCGAGCGACTTTTTCGGTTTGAGTATCGATTTTTTTTAGTATTTGGGAATGTGGAGATTTGGAAAGTTTTTTTTGTAATATCTGAACATAACTTGAAATTCCTGTTAATGGAGTATTTATTTCGTGAGCTACTCCAGCTGAAAGCAGTCCGATAGAGGCGAGTTTTTCTGAAGTTAGGAGTTGTTGTTGAAGTGAGATTTTTTCTGTAATGTCTTCAAAGACAATAATTGTTCCGTAGGGGTTCAATTTGTTGTCAAGCAAGGGAGTTTTAGCAATGTCAAATATCTTTTTCCCCCCGTCGGGCATTCCTATGGCGATTTCACTTAAAAGGCGGAGTCCTTCCTGGGTGTCCGGGGGAAAAAGTAGTTGAAAAATCTTCTGGCCCAGCACATCAATTAAGCTTTTCTCTATTGCTTCTTCTTTTTTCTTGGAAAATGTTTCTTCAAGCACTCGATTCCATCCTGTAATTTTCCCTCTCTGGTCAAGGACTGCTACTCCTACAGTTAGGCTTTCTATAATGTTTTCGCTGTATTCTTTAAGCCTTCCGAGTTCAAGTGCCCTGATATTGGCTTGATTATAGAGATATGCATTTTCCAGGGCTAAGGCTACGGATGAAGATATTGTTCTTAAGAGTTCCCAGTCTTCGGAATTGAGGAATGTATTGTCTGCTTTTTTCCCCATTCCTAGGCAGCCGATCAATTTATCTTCAACTTTTAACGGCATTAGGTGGAAAAAGCCAAAGGAGGAAAGCTCTTTAAATTTTGTCTGAAGGCTTTTCTTTTCAGTAAGCGAGTATGCAGAAAGAAAGTCTGTTTTTTTTAAATGTTGATAGAGCTGGCTATCGAATGAAATATGAGGATTTTTAGTAGGGAGGCCGCCTCTAGACTTTAGTATATAGAAAGTATTTTCTTTGTCCTCATCCGGAAGGAGGAATGCAATGTATTTGAGAGAAAGGGCATTTGCGATTAGTTCAAGGAGAGATTCAGACAAATTTTGAAGGTTTCTCTCCTGACTCAGTTCTTGACTGATTGATAGGAGAGTTTTACGGTATTTATAACTTCTTTTATAAATAGCTCTATCCAGAAGCGCTTGAATAAGTTTTTTTAAGGGGGAAAAAAGTGTTGCGCCCAGAACTATTGCAAGTATTCCTAAAATAATTGCATTGAGTCTATTCTCGGAAAAAATTTTGGTCTGAGAGCTGACAATAAAGTAAAAGATCGCGATGACAACATAAGAAGAGATCAGTGGAATGGCTTTTTTTAGAAGAACTTCCACGTCCATAAGTTTATATTTAGAGATTGAATAAGCAAAGGTTAGTGGGATAAGAGCTTGAAAAACAACTGTAAGTTCAGCTGCTTTTGAAGGGATATGTCCCATTATGAATGGGATTATATAGAAAAATACAAATGGAATAATACCAAACCCAAGGCCATAGACAATCCATTTAAGTTGTTTTTTAGCAATAAGATTTGAACATTTAATAGTGTCATGGAAAAGTACAACAAAAGTAATAATCGAAAATAAACCAAAGTGGAAAAGCTCAAGTTTTTCAGATGTCTGGTTGAATCGGAGAATAAAAGGATCTTTTAGATTTAAAGCATTTGGAAGATGAATAAAAATTTTGGCTAGGAAGAGAATCATGCCAGGAAAATACAGGATGTAAATAGAGGAAAGTTTATTTTTAAGATTTTTTTTCCGTTTTGGAAAAATAATAAAGAAGTGAAGCAACAAAGGAGGAAAAACAAGAAAAGCAATTTTATCCAGCCAGTAAAATGTACTGTCGAGTGTGTTCAGATAGCCGGTAGGCGAGAATATTTGGAAGGAATAAAAGACAATAGAAATAAGTAGGAAGAATATATGAGGTAAAGAGAAAGGCTTTTTCGAGTTAATAAAAACAATTAGTCCTATGATAAGAGTAGTAAGGCCGATGAGCGCAAGGAAAAAGTAGATGATATTAGTTCCTTTTTTACTCAGATAATTTAATGGAGGGAAGATCTGATCCCCTTCATGTATGATTTCGTATATAACCTTTTGATCTGAACTTTCTGCAACCCAGAGATTTTTTGCTATATCTATTATATTTTCTACTGGGTTATTATTGATGGAATAAAGAATGTCTCCTTTTTTAATCCCTGCTAAGTAGGCTGGGCTGTCCACTTCGACTTTTACAGCAACAAGCCCTTGAGCCCTTTCTTTCCAGGTTACTCCGTCTGTAGGTTCTTTCCATGTGATTTTTTTATAGATATTTATCCCTCCCAGAAGAAGAAGTCCTAGGATGGGAAGGATTGCTAAATAAATTTTCTTATTCATATTAACAAAGTGCAGTAATCGGTTTCCCTTTTAAAATGTTTGGTCTTTATAGTAATCCAAATTTTTGAATCGTTATTATAAAAAATATATGGTGCGCTCATTGTAAAATATGTTTTTCTCCGGCCCTGACAGCCCATTTGATGCTTGGCTGATTCAAATATTTTTTCAATGCTATATTCTCTTTAAGGCCCAGGGGATTTGTGTTTCTGGACAGGAAGGTGCTCATGTAATCATACTTAGGTTTTTTTACGTTTTGTGGGTGATCTTCTATTTTTAAGGAAATAAATAGATTAGATGTATCATATCCACGTTCTGCTAGGGAAGATGCGATGAATAACACAAGCAAAAACAGGATGAAAGAAGAAAAAATTTTGTTTTTCACTTTTCTTTAAAAATAAACGTTTCACTCAATCTTGTCAATATATTGTGCGTGTTTTCGACATAACTGAGTTAGACTGAACTATTCATAAAAAATGTCGATACTTAGAATAACAATATTCATATCAAGATGTTAACTTGACTTTTCAGGAAGATTAGGATGATACTTTCATTCGGGAAGTCACTTCTATTTATAATCGACATTTTTTACCTTCCAGGCGAGCCGATCTTACTGTATCTGCTTCGTTGCAAAGGATTTGCGGTGGACGACCACAGCTTCATCCTTTACGCCTCGCATCTACAGCAACCTCGACACGTGAATAACTCAGGTTGGTCCAAGTTGACAAAAATAAAATGATTAAATAACATGTGAATTAAAAAGAAGCAAATTTGAAATGCCCTATTTTAATTGCCGTTTAGCCACTGAAGACGGCCGTGTTTTTACCCGGTCTTTTTTTGGGAATTCTTTGATCCAATGTCAAAAGAATTTTGAATCAGAAGGATTTTGTGTGTTATCGGTTAAAAGAGACTGGAAAAGGATAGAAATTTCTGCTTTTCCTTTTGAAAAGAAGATCAAAGATAGAGATTTTATTATGTTTAATCAGGAGCTTGTGGCACTCATAAAGGCAGGTTATCCGGTACTTAAGAGTATTGAGATAATAATTAGCCGTGTTAAGAATGTTCATCTTAAAGAGTTGTTGATATTGGTTGAGAGTGAGATCCGTGCTGGAAAATCCCTCTCGCAGGCTTTTGTACCTTATGAGAAGGAGTTTTCCAAGGTTTATGTTGCCTCTCTAATGGCTGGGGAGCAAAGTGGAAACTTGGCAGGAACTATCAGCCGTTTTATTAGCTATATAAAAATTATTTCACAAACTAAATCGAGAATTAGGTCCGCCCTTACATATCCTTTAATACTCCTCTTGTTTTCTTTTGTACTCATCTCGATACTTATAAATTTTATCCTTCCCAGGTTTTCTGAGTTTTATTTGGATTTTGATGCAAAACTTCCTGCTATTACAAGAGGTCTGATATCTTTTTCTGTTGCTGTGAGGAATAATTTATTTTTTATCATTGCAGTTGTATTTTTACTTTTTTTAATATATTTGCAGATGAAGAAAAAAGGAAAAGGTGTTATATTGCTGGACAGGATCAAGCTCAAAATTCCCTATGGACGCACGATATTGTTGGAATCAGCAATTTCACTGTTTTGTCGCTCGCTTAGTCTTCTTCTTGAAGGAGGAATTTCGCTTCTTTCATCTATTGGCATTGCCAGCCACTCTGTCACGAATAAATTCCTTCTGAAAAAGATGAAGAATGTTCCTGATCATATAAGAAACGGAGAGACCCTGTCAGAGTCTCTGAAAGAGGCTGGCTATTTCCCCCCCCTGGCTTTGGATATGATTCGTATTGGGGAAACATCAGCAAATCTTGAAGAGATGCTTTCAGATGTAGCTGAAGTTTATGACGAAAGTATAAGGATGAGAATCGACAAATTTATTTCTTTGACCGAACCGATTATCATAATCATTATGGGCATAATTACGGCAGTAATGCTTCTCTCTGTGTATCTGCCGATTTTTAACATAATAAGAGTTGTTCAATGACAGATAAAAATAAACAAGAGAACATTCTTCGTTCAGAAGAAAACGCAACAAAAAAAATAGCTGAGAGATACAATGTTCCTTATGTTGACCTTTCCTCATTTGTGTTAAACAGGGAATTAGTTAAGTCTTTTCCTGTTGATTTTCTTTACCGTTTGAGCTTTATTCCTTTAGAAGATAACGGTGAAACTGTTAAGATAGCTATAGCTGATCCTTCAGATATCGCGACAATTGATTCTATAGAAGCCTTCCTAGGAAGAGAAATAGAGGTTTATGCCGCCTCGGAAAGAACCATTCATGAAGCACTTCGAAAAAGTGAAGCGACTCTTCAGGTCCTTAAGAATGCCTCAGAAGGATTTATCCAGGAGGTTGTCGAGGAAGAAAGGGACAAAGGAGAAGAGGTTATCTCTGTTGAGAAACTTGCAGATCAGGAAAGCTCTATCATAAAACTTGTTAATTCAATTATTTTCACGGCTGTCCAAAAAAGAGCCAGTGATATTCATATTGAGTCAAGGGAAAACGGGGTCATTATAAAGTATCGTATTGATGGAGTTTTGAATGAAGCTATGGAGCCGATTGACGGCAGTTTTCAATCGCCCATTATTTCCAGAATCAAGGTCGTGTCTGATCTGGATATAGCTGAAAGGAGAGTCCCTCAGGATGGAAGATTCAGGCTGAAAATCAAAGATAAAACTATAGATTTTCGTGTTTCTATCATGCCTTGTATCTACGGGGAGGATGCTGTAATACGGATTCTTGATAAAGAAATGATAACCGAAGCAATATCTGAATTGAGATTGGATTTACTCGGTTTTTCTGAGAAAGTTCTGAAAAAATTCAGAAAGTATATTATTCAGCCTTATGGAATGATACTTGTAACCGGGCCAACTGGAAGCGGAAAAACAACAACATTATATGCAGCATTAAGTGAGATTAAATCTCCTGAGGACAAAATTATTACTATTGAAGATCCTGTTGAGTATCAAATAGAAGGAATAACTCAAATCCCTGTGAATGAAAAAAAAGGTTTAACCTTTGCGCGCGGGTTGAGATCCATTTTAAGGCATGACCCTGATAAGATTATGGTTGGTGAGATAAGAGACCAGGAGACTGCTCAGATAGCTATTCAATCTGCCCTAACAGGCCATCTTGTTTTTACAACTGTCCATGCCAATAATGTGTTTGATGTAATAGAGCGATTCCTTCATATGAAGGTTGACCCCTACAGCTTTATATCCGCATTGAACGTTATTCTGGCTCAGAGGCTTGTAAGAATTCTGTGCCCTAAGTGTAAGAAAGCTGTTAAATACAATAATCATCAGCTGCTTGACTCTGGCCTTGATCCAAAGGAGTATGAACATATAGTTTTCTACGAAGCCCAAGGGTGTCAGGAGTGTAGTTATACCGGGCATCAAGGGAGAACAGCAATAGCTGAGCTGTTAGAGCTGTCTGATAATGTGCGGGAGATGATTCTGGCTAGAAAACCTCTTTCGGAAGTTAAAAAGAGAGCTAAAACTGAGGGAGTAATCTTTCTGAGGGAAGTTGGATTGGAGAAAGTGTTAAAAGGGCAGATAAGCTTGAACGAACTAAACAAGGTGACATTTGTCGAATAAGGAAAATAAGGAGATTTCGGTTTCCGAGATGCGAGATAAACAGACCGTTTTATTTAAGGACAAAATAAGGGATTATTTTGCCAGGCCTCGGCTATATGATTTAGGTGTTCAGATATCATCCCATTATATTAGTGGGATACAGGTCCTGCCGAAAGAAGGAAAAACAAGACGCCATTTTGTTCTTCCTCTTGAAGGAGGAACAATTAATCCTTCTTTTAACAAGAAGAATATAACAAATAGTGAGTTATTGGAGAATAAAATAAAGGAAGGATTGAAAAAAATCCATATCAGTGCCCACAATATTGTTTTTCTTCTTCCTGAGCTGTCCCAAAAAACTTTTATCTTTAATTTTGATTCTTTCCCATCCTCTCAACAGGAAAGAGAACATCTCATCCGTTTCAGAGCAAATAAACAAATGCCATTGCTTCCTGATGATATCAGGTTATCTTTTGACATAAGAAAATCAAACAGGTCAAAAAAAATTCTTACAACGATTGCCAGATCTTCTGTGATAAAAGAATACGAAAATTTATTTGGCAAGCTCCATCTGAAAGTGAGAGTAGTTGGGATTCCGTCCCTGAGTGTGTCGAATTTGCTTAATAAAGAAAGTGAAAAAGATATAATGTTTATCAATGTTGAGGAAGATTCGTTTAGTCTTGTGGTTAATATAGATTCAGAAATTGCTCTCTACCGTCAAAAGCCTTTTGGAGCCAATCATAATAATCATAATTCAGAGGCCCAAAAAATAAGACATCTTGTTCAGGAGGAAAAACAAGAAAAGCAATTTTATCCAGCCAGTAAAATGTACTGTCGAGTGTGTTCAGATAGCCGGTAGGCGAGAATATTTGGAAGGAAT
>AWNV01000061.1 GCA_000493965.1 Candidatus Aminicenans sakinawicola JGI OTU-1 | reverse complement strand
AAAAAAAATCCACTGCCTTCCCCCGGAGTTAATATGGAATCAATACGAAACTCTTCATAAAGATATTCATTTCTCCGGGATCAAAGTCGGCATGGTAGGCTGTAAAAACAACCTCCAGATAATCGACAGAATACTATCTGAAAATCTGGATATCCCAACGGTAGTGGACCCAGTCTTTAAATCCAGCTCAGGTTTTTGGCTCATAGAAAAAGAAGCTGTTTCCGATTATATAAATACAATATCCGGAAAAGCTTCTTTACTCACACCAAACCTTGAAGAAGCCTCATTGATATCCGGAATCAATATCAAGAACCCAGAGCACATGAAAAAAGCCGCCCAGAGAATTTTTGCCATGAGCGGGATTCCCTGTATAATCAAAGGAGGGCATCTCCCAGAATCTCCAATAGATTTGCTCTATAACGGATCTAATTTTTATCCCTTCGAAAGAGAAAGAATAGAAAAAAATGTCCACGGAACAGGATGCCTTTTCTCGTCTGCCGTTTTATGTTGCCTGGCAAACAAAATTCCTCTCAAAAAATCATGTTATCTCGCAGGCAGTCTTACATACGATGCCATAAAAAGCTCGATTCCGGTCGGTAAGGGGCAAAATATCATAACTTTCTAGCCTAAATTTAATTCTCTCTTCCCAGCCTCACCAACTTTTATTAGAAGCTTCACAGTATTTTTCCTTCTTCATCTTCCAGAATTGCACAAATTTCGTGAGGCGAATTTTGCTTTTTTAGTCTCTCTACAAATTCTGTTTCCTTTACTAAACGACATATATGGGCAAGAATCTTAAGTTGAAGTCCGGGATTTTTTTTATTCCCTAATAAAAGAAGAAGGATGTACGTAGGCATTTTATCCACTGCACCAAAGTTCACTCCATCCTTCATCAGAGCAAGAGCTATAAAAGATTCTTTCACTTCATCTATTAATGCATGTGGAATTGCTATTCCCTTCTTAATCCCCGTACTCCCCAGAAGCTCTCTTTTCAAAAGAGCTTCAAGGATGATTTTATCATTGGAAATTAATCCTCTCTTTTTCAGTCCAAGAACAAACTCACACAAAATGTCTTTTTTTTTCCATCCTTTAATTCAAGAAAAATATGACTTTCTTTTAATAACCCACAAATCCTCATTTCTTGCCTCTATCGATAGGATACAGAAGTAACATCTCCGAGTGTTAGAACTACTCACCCCCCACAATTTCATCTGCACTCTTTAAGACATCTTGGGAAAATTTCACTCCCTGTCTTTCTGCCGCATCCAAATTCAGATAAAGTCTGACATCATTCATGTATTTAATAGGAATATCAAACAGACTCTCTCCATTCTTAACTCTTAAAGCAATCTCACCAGTTTTATAGCCCATGTTGTAAAAATCCCACCCCATTGCTGCGCAGGCTCCAAGTCTAGTAGAAAGCAGGAACCCTCCAAAGAGAGAAATTGAATTTTCTTCTGCCACTTTACCTAAAGCTTCAAAAGAAGCATTTATCGTATTATCCGATATCTGATAAATAGCATCAATCTTTTTGTTGATTAAACGCTGGGCAGCAATTAAAACTTCGCTCGTGTTGGCAATAGGAACAGCTACAATTTCTAACCCAAGTTCAGCGGCGCTTTCTTTTGCAAGACTAAGGTAATATTCCGAATTCAGTTCTGAAGGAGTCCAAAGGGTTCCAATTCTTTTTGCATCTGGCATGACATTTTTTATAAAAGCCAAACTTTGTTTAATAGGCCCTCGGGAAGAAACTCCGGTTACATTCCCCAAATGATCTTCTGGAGACTTCCCTACTCCTACCAAAAAAGGATTAGCCACAGAAGAAAATATGATAGGAATTTCTCGTGTTGAATTCAGTGCAGCTTGAAGGCATGGAGTTGACAAAGCAATAATCATATCAACTTTATGCGCGACAAATTCCTGCGCAATTCTATGAATTTCAGGAATATCACCCATACCATTTTTTACAATAAGCCGGATGTTTTTCCCATCAGTGAAGCCATTATCCTCCAGTGCACGAATAAATGCTTTTCGGACAACATTCAGAGTAGGAGCATCATTGACTTGAAAAATCCCTAAAGTATAAAGATCTTGTTTTCCCTTTTTACAGCTTATAAAAAGAAAAAAAAATAAAAATAAAAGAACAGAAGCTTTCTTCATTTTTTCAGAAACCTTAGTACGTTAAGGAATTTCCGCCTTTATTTCACGCAGCTCAGGCTTTTCCTGGCATTCTTTTTCAAAAGCCATGTCCCGCAAACTATTTGTATAATCTTTTGACTGGAATCTATAAGTAAAATTAGTGTGTATGTCATAGTTGCTTTCAAGCAGAGCAATAACATCCTCGATAAATACCCTTTCTTCATCTGTTGGAATCACAAATATTTTTACCTTTGAATCCTGTGCCGATATGTCACTTTCGGAATTCCTTGTTTTTGCTATTTCATTTTTTCTTCTATCATACTTAATACCCATAAATTCAAGGTCATCAAGTGATTTCGCCCTTATAACACTGCTCATTTCACCAACCCCAGCTGTGAAGACTATTGCATCGACTCTCCCTAATGCAGCTGCATAGGCTCCAATATATTTTTTAAGCCGATACGCCTCAATATCAATTGCCAGTTTAGACCGTTTGTCTCCCTGTCCGGCAGCTTTTTGTACATCCCGCCTGTCTGTATACTTACCGGTTATTCCTAAAATGCCAGATTTTTTGTTAAGGATATCATATATCTCCTTTCCTGTTTTCCCTTCTTTCTCCATAATATAAATGTCAATAGCTGCATCATGATCCCCTGCTCTCGTACCCATGACAAGACCTTCTAATGGAGTAAAACCCATCGATGTATCATATGAAATCCCATCTTTCACTGCATTTGCTGATACACCATTGCCTATATGGCACAATATAAGATTACATTCAAAGGGGTTCTTTCCAAGCAGTACTGCCGCACGTTTTGCTACATATAAAAGCGAAGTGCCGTGAAATCCGTACCGCCTTACACCGTATTTTTCGTACCATTCATAAGGCATTGCATATATATAAACATTTTCAGGCATGGTTTGGTGCCAGGCTGTATCCATGATCGCCATATGCTTTATATGAGGCAATAATTCCATCGATGCTTCGATCCCTAGTATATTTGGGGGATTATGTAATGGAGCAAGGTCTATCAATTCTTTAAAAGTATTTAAGACTTCAGGCGTAATAACAACAGACTTTGCGAATTTTTCTCCTCCGTGGACGACACGATGCCCAATTGCCTGGATTACAGACAAATCCTTAATAACCCCATATTCTGGGTGAACAAGAGTACCCATGACCAGTTTAATTCCTTCCCTATGAGTAGGGCATCCCTGCTCAATAGTAACTTTTTCCCGGCCGGGAACCTCATGGACACAAAAAGATCCGCCTACTGTGACACGCTCAACTATACCAGCTGCCAGTGATTTCTTTTTTGTCCAATTATAAAGCCTGTATTTTATGGAAGAACTCCCGCAGTTAAGTGTTAAGATAACAGAATCCATTACTTTATGCCCTCCTCTGCAAGCAAAGCTCCAAATACTATTGAATAAAATTTAGATTCTTCCGAATCCGATCTTGATGTAAGTATACAAGGCACTTCTGCTCCTACAACAACAGCAGCAATCTCACCACCAGCCAATCTTGTACATGCTTTAAAAAAGACATTCCCTGTTTCTATATTCGGGAATATAAGAATATCAGATTCTCCGTTAACCTTAGAATTCAATCCTTTAATTTTGCAGCTCTCCCTAGATACCGCAACATCCAAAGCCAACGGGCCGTCAACAATTGCACCCTTTATCTGACCTCTTTCAGCCATTTTTGAAATAACTGCTGCATGAATAGTCTCCTCCATTTTTGGATTCACTTTTTCAACAGCTGCTATTATTGCTACTTTAGGTTGTTCAATTCCCAATTTATGTGCGACTTCTATACAGTAATTCGTCATTGCTATTTTCTGCTTGAGATCTGGTTTTGGGATGACTGCAACATCCGATACTATAAGCACTCTAGGATAATCAGGAAAATCCACCAGTGTAACATGCGAAATGATCTTTCCAGGAGGAAGAAGGCCCTCTTGTTTATCAAGAATTGCCCTCATATATTTGGAGCTATCCATCAAGCCTTTCATTAAAAAATTGCATTTGCCCTCTTTAACCAGCTTAACTGCTGTTTTTAGAGCCTTTCCAGATACAGGTTCATGAATAATGTTAAATAAAGAAGTGTCAACATCATAAGTTGCTGCTACACTCTTTATTTTATCCTTATTTCCAACAAGAGTTGCCTCTATAACACCTTCTTTTACACCCTTTGCCACGGCTTCTATTGTATGAGGGTCTTCTCCGCAGGCTACAGCCAGTGTTTTAGTTGTCTTTTCCTTTGCTAATGCTACCAAATCGGTCAATTTTTCCATCTTTATTTCTCCCTATTTTTAAACATATTCTTTTAATTGTTCCTCACCCTTCAAGACACGTAAAGCTCCAAGCGCAAGAGCTTTCATCTCATCTCCTCCAGGTAAGACAAATATTTCTGCTATAAACGAGATATATCTTTTAATTTGCACTATAAACTTATTACAATAAGCAAGCCCTCCAGTCAAAACTATGGCATCAACATTGCCGGCCAATACAGCGGCACAAGCTCCTATTTCCTTTGCTATTTTATATGCCATGGCCTCAAATACAAGTTTTGCTCTTTTATCTCCTTCTTTTATTCTCTCCAGGACAGCTTTCATATCGTTCGTCCCCAGGAGGGCTACCATACCGCCTCTCCCGGTAATTATTTTTTTAAGCTCGTTTTTGTTGTACTTTCCTGACAGGGTAAGCTCAACAAGGTCCCATGCCGGCAAGGTCCCAGCCCGTTCCGGAGCAATAGGGCCTTCACCGTTCAGTGCATTGTTCACATCTATGGCTCTGCCCTTTTTAAATGCCGATATTGAAATACCTCCTCCAAGGTGAGCCACAATAAAGTTTGATTCATCATAACTTTTGCCTAACTTTCTGGCTGCAAGTCTTGCACATGATTTATGGTTTAAAGCATGGAATATGCTCCGCCGCTTAATTTCTGGAATGCCGGTAATCCTTGCAACATCATCAAATTCATCCACAACAACAGGATCTACGATGAATGCATGTATCCCAGCTACAGATGCAATTTCATAAGCAAGAATGCCCCCCAGATTAGATGCATGTTCACCCTGAATACCTGTTTCCAAGTCCTGGAGCATTTTTTTATTTACTTTATATGTTCCTCCAGGAATCGGCTTTAACAAGCCACCTCTTCCTACTACAGCATGGAGAGTACTCAATTCGATTTCTTTATTTACTAAAAAATTGAGTATTAAATCTTTCCTGAATTCCCGTTGATCTATAATACGGCTATATCCAGCAATTTCTGATGACTGATGAAATATATTCTCCAGAAATATTTCATTTTCGTCCTCATAGAGTGCCATTCTCGTGGAAGTAGAACCTGGATTGATAACAAAAATATTAAATTTCATTTTTTGACAAGGAAAAGATTGAATTCACCTTTCCCTCCTTCCCGATTAGGAAGAAAAAAATTAGTTTAAATAATAATATAAAAATAAGTTTTTAGCAATCTTTTTTGCATTTGATATTAATAAATATTTATATAAAATAGAATCAGCATGACACAATATTATGTTGGAACAGCAGGTTGGAGTTATAAGGACTGGGAAGGAATTGTTTACCCCGAAAAAAAAGGGGCAAATTTTCATTCTTTGATATTCCTGACGCAGTATATCAATATTGTCGAAATAAACAGTACATTCTACAGGCCTCCAGCAATCTCAATATCTCTCTCCTGGACAAAAAAAGTGGAAAATCAAACAGAGTTTCTTTTCAGCGTCAAACTTCACCAGGTTTTTACTCATAAAAGAAAAGGGTTTTCCCAACAGGATGTGGATAATTTTAAGTTCGGTATTGAGCCTTTAGAGGCAAAAAACAGGCTCGCAGCCATACTTTTACAATTCCCTTGGTCATTTGCCAACACGCATTCTCATACCGAATATTTAATCAGGTTATTCAAACTATTTGCTGGTTATCCATTGGCCATTGAAGTCAGGCACGGCTCCTGGGACACGACTGACTTCTACAACCTTCTATCAGAATATAAAGTATGTTTCTGCAATATCGACCAGCCGATTTTTCATAATTCTATCAAACCCAGTGCACTCAGCACTAATCCGGAATATTCCTATGTAAGACTTCACGGTAGGAATTATAAAAACTGGTTTAAAGAAAACGCGGGCCGGGACGAACGTTACAACTATCTCTACACTAAAGAAGAACTGCAAGACTGGTTTGAAAAAATAAAAGAACTTGGTAAAAAAAGCAAAAAAGTTTTTGTCATTACAAACAACCACTATAGAGGACAGGCGCTGGCAAATGCACTTCAAATTAAAAACATGCTGACGGGTGAAAAACTCGATGTCCCAAATAGTCTTCTAAAACAATATCCTATTCTCGATGACATCATTGAGAAAATAAAACGGGGGCAACTTGACCTTTTCGAGGGAAAATAGAACTTCCCTCCTCCTATAATGAATACTCTAGCGGTTGTTCACTTTTATCGAGCGTTTCCCCAAAATGTTTAGTTTGAATTCTCTCAGCGTCGCGGGATCTATTTTGTCACCCTCTGCACTTTCGAAATAAATGGCGTCAAACGGGCACTGGATAATACAGGCGCCACATCCAACACACCGGCCGGCACGATATATAGATACAGTCCTGCCACTTTTATCCACTGCAAAACAATTCCGGGGGCAAACGTCTATGCAAAAAGCAGAACCTTTACATTTCTCTGTATCAATGACAACACTTAAAGACTTTTCTTCTAAGAGACCGCTCTTAAGAAGAGGAGTGCTGCCGGCCAAATCTATGCTTAATACAAAAACCATGACTGAAGATGCAATTCCCCAAAAAATAATAAATTCGAGAGAAGAATTCCCGGTCAAAATGCAGAACATTATTAAAGCTGTAAGTACGGCTGTAAATAAGAGAATAATTAGCATAAAACGCTTAAAAACCAATAATTTTGGCGCATTCTCTCTTTTCCCAGGCTTGAGTAAAGGCGAGTATAGAGGGAAACAGGCAAAAATCAGTAGAGACAGCACCCAGACAAGAAAAAATACTGAGATTGCGGTGTTTTGCCAGAAAAATAAAGTAATAAGAGAAAACCCAATAGACATTGGAAAAGCCCATGCAGCAGCCATTTCAATACGTTTTAACAGTGGAAACTGCACTTCTCTCATTTCCGGTGACTTATTGAGTCTGTTCCCCAGGAATTTTTGAATATCTTTTATATTGACAGGACCCCATATGATTCTCCATCCTGACTTTTTATGAACGACCCTGGCTTCTATTCCTGCTGCAGCAAGTTGTGGAAGGATGACTTTTCTATGGCTGACCTTATCTTCTATTCCACTGGTTTTCAGAACAGAAATTACATCATGATTCGTGAAATGACCGCCGGAAGCAGCACACCAGACATTGATGCCTCGGCTGTTGGCAACAAGAAGATAGGCATCCTTTCCCTTCAATGCCCACTTAACCCTTTGTACAGTAAGATGATAATTACATGTAAGGAAAACAGGCGAGTCTTCTGCCGGATTGCCTATTTTCACCAGGCCCGTTTTGGACGGAACAGGGAAAAACCTCAGAAGGCTTTCCACAATGTTGAAAATGATATATTCGAAGATTTTCATTATCCCTCGGATTCTTGTTTCCGTGCAACCAGTTCAATAAAGTTTTGTGCATTATTCATTTTCAACGACTCGATTTGAAAGCCCGATTTTCTTACTTTATCTGGAAATTCTTTCAAAGTCCCTGTCGTTGACCTGTAGATTAATAGAACTAATGCTTTTAAAAAAAGCCTGAAAAGCCCGCCAATTAATCTAGCATAAATCCTCCTGGGTTTCACTTCATCTGCTATAAGTAAGAGGCCTCCGGGTTTTAAAATTCTTCTTGCCTCTCTTAGAGCAAAAGAAATCTCATCTTCTTTTAATTCAGAAAAACAAAGAACGCTCATTACCACATCAAAGCTTAGCGATTCCTCTGTTCCCAGCTCAGCAACACCCATTTCCAGGAACTCAACATGTTCTGAGAGATTTGCTTTTTCAGCACGAATACGTGCAACTTCCAACATTCGGGGATTGATATCTATCCCTCTGACCCTGGCTCCCATACGGGCTGCCCTGAGACTCAAAGCTCCAGTTCCACATCCAATGTCAAGGACCATGTCTCCTTTATTAATCATGGATGCTAAGCTATCACAAACTTTATCTAATCTTCCATGGGTCAGAAAGAAAATTCCCCTGTCATAGCGTTCTGGAGAAGCCTCAAGGATTTTCATAAGAATATAAGTAATCATCAGGATTAGTCTGTACAGCTGTTTTCTGATACAATTTATACTGACGAATATTCCTATTGTCAACAAAACTATAAATATTGAAAATTGTCAATAATACGAGAACATTAAATCAAGTGTAAATATATTTTTGACATTTTATTTTTCTTTTGGTATGAACTCTTTAGAGACGGAAGGAAAAATGAAAAAATTATTGATAATTTTTAGTGCTTTGTTTTTTTTAAATTCATTTGCTTTATCAGATGGATTCAAGGTAGGAGGCTCACTGGGATATTACGCGGTGGCAGACTCTATATATAAAGATACTTATGGCTCTGGTAATTTGATATACGGAGGATCTGTCAGTTTTGATGCGACAAGAAACATCGAACTCAGAGGAGAAATGGGTTACTTCAAAGATAAAGGGAAAACGACATTAACTAAAGAAGAGATAAAATTTTCGATAATCCCCACTGTTATTGGAATGAGGTATAAATTTATTGAGATTAAAAATCTTAACCCTTATCTCGGAATCGGAGTAGATTTTTATTTTTTTAAAGAAAACGCTCCGATAGGAAACACCTCCGACTCAACAACTGGATTCCACATTGAAATGGGAAGCTACATAACCCTAGGACAAAGATTTTATATCGATTTATTCGTGAGATATGTTAATGCTGATGCTAAACCTTATGATGAGAAAATAAAGTTAGGAGGATTCAGGACAGGAATTGGAATAGGTTATTCTTTTAAACAACATAAATCAGATTGATTCTCCCACAGAAGTGTTTTCTCAATTTACTTGCTAATTTAATTTGCATCGAAGAAAAGATGTTTCCCAATATATCATTGTCAATAAATAAAGCAAAGAAAATTAGCGGATTTCAACTGGGAGCAGGTCGGGCCGCTCGGATTAAATTTCAGAAAAAATAAGTTCCAAATAAGGCATAGCTAAAAGAATCTGACCGCTGCTTAATCCAGATAAAAGGTGCAGTCGAAAATTTTCGGACTTCCACTGCCGTCTTTTTTGATTACCCCTCTCAAGCAGCAGGCGGAAGGAGAGCCAAAAGTCAGACATTTTCTCTCTCCTACTCCTTCTAAAAGCCCTGTTTCATCTTCGAAAAGAAAAAAATATTTTTGACTTCCGTTTACCACCTTCCTACGCGCATCCACCACCCGTACCATAAGCTCCGCCTCCTGCCCTGTATATTTTACTAGATCCTTTATCCGGAGAGGCGGCCTTCTTACAGCAACAAGCGAGAGTGAATCGCCTTCGGGGTCAAAACCCAGCGATTCGACAAGCATCTTTTCCTTCTGTTTTGAATCCAGGTCGGACACATCTTCCATCCCCTTAAGCCCTCTAAAATAACGGAGGACCTGGTGTATTCTCTGAGGTTCAAGAGAATCAAATACTCCTGCCCTGATAAGAGAGAAAAGCTCTGTCTTTGTCAAATGGACCCGGAAAAGAACATCTTCAATCGAACTGTATTTTCCATTTCTCCGCTCTTCTACAATTCTTTCCACTGTCTTCAGCGACAGCCCCTTGATAGAAGTCAAGCCTACTCGAATATTCCTGCTTTCCACTTCAAACCGGTAGATGCTGCGGTTTACATCCGGTGCTAAAATCTTTATTCCCATTCTTTTCGCTTCCTCGATGTATTCCGCCATACCGTAATAACCTCCACCGGCATTGAGCACTGCTGTCATGTAAGCCACCGGGTAGTGAACCTTCAAATAAACAGCCTGGTAAGCCATATAAGCATAGGAGACACTGTGAGCCTTGTTAAAGGAATAAGAAGAAAATTTCTTCATTGTCTCCCACAACTTTTTCGCCTCACCTGCACTATATCCTCTTTCTTTTGCCCCATTAAGAAAGTTTCTTTTAAGCGTTGAATTTTCCCTGTTTTTCTTCAGGCTGCGGCGGAGTAAGTCTCCTTCCTCAGGCGGCATTCCAGCCACCCTTTCCGCAATCTGCATTACCTGTTCTTCGTAAAGAAGAAGCCCCTCTGTTTCAGGAAGTATCTTTTCCATGAATAAATCCCTGCAGACTGATTTACCCTGCCGTTTTCGGAGCAAGGTTTGTTTCATCCCGCTTTCGGTCGGGCCGGGCCGGATAAGAGCCAAAGCTTGCGTCAAATCATGAATATTTTCCGGTTTCATACGGCGAAGAAGATTCATCATAGCCGGACTTTCCACCTGGAAACAACCAATGGTCTGCGCTCTCTTCAACAGGTTTAAAGCTCTTGCATCCTTAGGAGGAACATTTTTGACATTAAACCTCTTTCTGGTTTCTGAGATAGCAGCCAACCCCCGTACAGACAGGAGATCGAGTTTAATGAGCTTGAGGTCTTTGACAGCATCCCTGTCAAAATGGGCCATAACATATCCTTTAGCAGATTTCGCCAACGGAAGATACCTGCTTACGGGTGCTGGCGTCAGAAGGATACCTCCCACATGTAGAGAGATCTCACTGTAGACAGAACTCAGACCGGCTGCAGCCTTCCATATTTCCATGTAACCTGGGCGGGGCTTATCCTTTTTTAGGAAGTCAGGCTCAGCAAAAAATGGAGCCTTTTTGCTCAGGGATCTGGATTCCTCAGGAGAAAGACCAAAAGCACGGGCTGTCTCATACAGGGCAGAACGGGCACGGTAATTTTTAAGGCTGCATACACAGGCTGCTCCGGTCTTGCCCCTTCCGTATCTTTCAAGAACATAAGAGAGAACCTTATCCCTTTTCCTGGAGTCAAAATCCAGGTCAAAATCCGGAGGGTCACTTCTTCCATTATTCAGAAACCTCTCAAAATAGAGGTCAAACTCGATCGGGCTGATCCGGGAAATCCCCAGTAAATAGGCCAAAAACGATGAGACTCCTGAACCTTTGAGGTTATAGAGAATGCCGTTGCGGCAGGCAAATTGGACAACATCATGTACAATCAGGAAATAGGGAGCAAAGCCAGACCGTTCGACAACAGCAAGCTCCATCCTGGCCCGCTGCCTTTCTTGCCAGCCAAGGTTTTTCAGACTCCTCAACCTCCTCATCACCACATCACGCAATGGTGCGGAAAAAAGATCTTCTGGAAGAGCAGGAACAATATTTTCAAAAGAAAACTCACATTTCTCAGCAATTTCAAATGTATTTTTGAAGATTTCCCTCACTTCGGAGCCAAATTTCCTGAGAGCAAGAATTCCCTGGTCCGGTCCGAAGAATTTCATACGGCCTTCCAATTTATTCTTTTCCGGGGGAAAAGGAATCTTTTTATGAATGGCATGAAGGAGAATGAGTCTTTCGGGTTCCCTTACAAATTTCAGAGCGTTGGCCCAGACTAGCGGCAAATTGCTGTTTTCAGACAATTCTCGAGTTTTTTTGATGTTAAAAAAATCGCATCCAAGATAAAAATCTTCGCCCTTCGTAAACTCCAGATTTTCCAGTGGGGCTTCATGTCCGGGCCGGGGAATAAGGATAATAATCAAGCCTTTAGTCTGTTTTATTTGCTTGCTGTTGAGGATTTCCATCAAATTCCAGTATCCCTCCCTGGTTTTGGCAAGAAATAAAAATCTTCTCTTTTGAAGTCCTATTTCACATCCAAAAAGCGGTGTAAACCCGCTTTCTAAAGCAGCCCTTTTCCATCTGCCCCAACCGTAAAGGTTTTCTATATCTGTCAGGGCTGCATAAGGAAACTTCCTCTTACGAACCCAGAGAGCCATCTCTTGCAGAGTTATCCCTCCATTCCCTTTACTGTAGACAGAATGAACACGCAGTGGAATAAACATCTTTACTTCGTCAGGGATGCTGTTTTCAATACAAAACCTCGTTCCTTCTCAAAACTGTAGATGCTCTCCAGCATTTTCTCCCTGGCTGTAAGCAGCGAACCAAATCCGTATCTTTCCCTTACCTGGTCTACGGCCGATCCCAATCCCTCCTGCCGCCAGGAGTAAGGCTCAAAAAGAGAGAGAGGCCTGGCTCTGACCAGGTCAGAAGCTTTCACCCCCACCAGACGCAGAGACAAACGGGAAGTGGAGAAAAGCTGGAGGAAAAGTTCCTGAGCTATTCTGTAAATCTTCCCCATTTCCTGAAGTGGAGAGACAAGAAGTCTCCGCCGGGCCACTGTTTTAAAGTCAGAATACCTTACTTTGACTTCGATGACATGCGTGAAAAGGCGCTCTTTCCGCAGAGGAAGGGCCAGCCTATCACAGAGATATGCCAGGTGGGCCAGAAGGAGACGTCGATCCCATATGTCTTCTAAAAAAGTAGTCTCCCTTGAGACAGACTTAGGGACACAAGCTGTGACAATGGGACGACTGTCAATCCCGCGAGACTGAAGGTAAAGCTCCTCACCGTTGAGACCGAAGAGCGACCGCAGCGTTGTGCGGGGTAATCCCCATAAATCGCTGACTTTACGTATATTGAGCATCCTGAAAATACCCTGTGCCTTGGGCCCTATGCCCGGCATAGATTCTATGCCCAGATCTTTGAGAAACTTTTCTTCTCTTCCCGGTTTGATTTCAACCAGCCCGGCAGGTTTAGCCTTATTGGTTGCAAGCTTAGCCAGAAGTTTATTGGGTCCAATTCCCACCGAAACCGCAAGACCCAACTCCTTCTCCACTTTCTGCTTAATCTCGCGGGCCGTACTGGAAAAAGAGGGATAAAGATGGCTGCACCAGGTAAAATCAAGGTAGGCTTCATCCAGGGAGGCTTTTTCTACATCTGGAGTGTACTGGGAGAGAATATGAAAAAACTTCCTGGAAAAGGCACTATAAATCTGGTGATTTCCCCTTATGAATATACCGTTGGGGCAGAGCTGGTAAGCTTTTGCCAGAGGCACGCCGGAATGGACACCGTATCTTCGTGCTTCATACGAAGCCGTAGAAGCTACTCCCCTTTCGTTAGGCAGACCACCGACAATGACCGGCTTGCCTTTAAGAGAGGGGTCAAGAAGCTCCTCGACAGCCGCAAAAAAAGCATCGATATCAACGTGGACAACACACCGCCTTTTGCTCACCTCCATCACCTCCTAACTTTTAGCGGACAACTGTGCCGCATCAGATGAATATTAGATGTTAGTCTAGGGCTGTTAGTATTTCCGTAAAACTCCGACCACCCTTCCTAAAACCCTCAGTTCTTTAACCTTGATCGGTTCAAACTCCTGGCTTTCAGGAACAAGGAAAATATTCCCATTCTCTATTTTCAGCCTCTTCAAAGTTACTGAACCGTCATCCAGAAAGGCAACTACCATTTCTCCGGAATTCGCCGAGTTTGTCCTTTCCACAAGCACCCGGTCTCCATCATCGATATAGGCATCCACCATGCTTTTACCATCAACCTGGATGCAGAAAATATTTCCCCTTTTTCGGCCAACCATCCAGTCCGGAACATCCACCGCCTCTCCTGAAACATCAAACACTTCTTTCGGATAACCAGCCGGGACAAGACCTACTAAAGGCACCCGGACCCATGCCTCTGCAGAAGCCGGAAAGCTTGCAACTTTTAACTCTCCTTTAACTTTTCTCAAATAACCTTTTTTCTCCAGGCTCAGGATATGCTTAAAAACAGCCGACGGACTGGCAATGTTTAACCGTTTTCCCAACTGCCGGATCGTGGGAGAATAGCCGTGGGTAAGAATGAAATTCTCGATGACTCTCAAGACTTTTCTCTGCCTTTCGGTTAATTCTTTGCATATTTTGTTCACCATTTTGTTCACCTTTTATAAGATAAATACATTTTCCACTTTTGTCAAGCAAAAAACGTTTTTAATTTCGGTTAGCTTTTTTTTATGCTATAAGCTAAAATATTTCTTTAAAAAGAGGTGAAGACACGTGAGTAAATTAGGCTATACTTCAATGGAAATACAAAATCGGGTCAATAGGAGAGAGTTTTTAAAAATAAGCGGCGGGGTAGGATCAATCATTAGTGCTGGATTAATCCTGGGAACCCCTCCAGTATGGACACTCGATGATAACACTCCTGAAAGAATTAAGACTAATATCAATAAAGCACTCTCAGTTCCTAGAACAAAGACATCTCTTCCAGGTCCTTTCCCCGGACGGGTCGTTGAAACGCATGATCCCATGGCAATGGCGGATAATAAAGTAGCACAGAGCGTAGTAGACGAGATGTTTGAAAAAGGAATAACAAAACTCACAGGCAAAAATCTTAAGAAGAGTTTTTCTCTTCTCTTCGATAAAAGCGACATAGTAGGGATAAAAGTTAACCCGGTAGGGCCCGGACTGATCAGCACAAGATTGGAAGTTGTAAATTCCGTTATTGCATGGTTAATCAAGGGAGGTTTAAAAAGAGAAAATATTATCATATGGGATAGATTTGATTATATGCTCAAAGATGCAGGATTCACTTCTGAACGCTATCCAGGAATAGGCATTGAGGGATTGCAAACAATGGATGAGGATGCTGCCTCAGGCAAAAAGAAAGACGACAGTGCCTGGCTCAACAAAAACGGAAGGCATGTCAGCGAGAGTAATTTTGACATGGATAATTATTACTGGGCAGATGTCGAAGGGCCTAAAGATAAAGCATATCTTAACCAGCACGTCTTTAACGGGAAATATTCATACTTCGGAAAACTTCTAACAAAAAAGCTGACTAAAATCATCAACATTCCAGTTTTTAAGAACACTGGATCCGGCATTTCCATGGCTACAAAAAATATCGGATACGGCTCCATATGCAATACTAACAGGCTGCACAAACCCTTATTTTTCGATGTAAACACCGAAGTCCATGCTTTCCCGGTTATCCGGGACAAGCTGGTTCTAAATATCACCGACGGGCTGAGAGCCCAGTATGACGGAGGCCCCATCGCTGTATCTAAATTTACTTATCTTTACAACAGGCTGTTCTTTGCGACTGACCCGTTTGCCCTGGATATGGTCTGTCACAACCTTCTCGTAAAAAAAAGAAAACAAATGAAAGTCAAAACAAATGAACACCCGAAATATACAGAATATCTGCGTTACGCACAGCGTCTGGGTCTGGGGATTTCTGACCCTAATAAAATCGAACATATAAAAGCATAAAGATTTCAGACTGACTCAAAGATAAAAGTGAAAAAAAATATTATTATATTGTTCATCATCCTGATGCCATTCCAAATTCAAGGACAAACACTGCATCTTCCTGGAGACGGTTTTGTAGATGGATGGACAAAACAGGATAAAACGCTGAAGTTTTCAGAAAACAACCTGTTTAACTACATTGACGGGGGCGCAGAACTCTTCCTTGAGTTTGGTTTCGAGGAACTGCTCGTTCAAAACTACAGAAAGGATGGCCATGAGATCGGAATCGACATCTACCGCATGAAAAGCCCGGAAGCAGCTCTTGGAATATACCTTATGAAGTGCGGCCATGAGACGCCTATCACAGAGATAGGCTCCAGGAATTCGGCCGATACATTTCAGTTCTCAATCCTGAAGAACAATTATTTCCTTATGATCAATAATTTCAAAGGAAAAAAAACACTTATTCCTGTAATGGTTAAATTGGCACAAAAAATACTGGATTCAATTCCTTCAGGACTCCCCCAAAATATTTTTGCCCCCCTGCCCCAAGAGAACCTCATTAATGGCTCTCAACTTCTCATTATAGGACCTTTCTCTCTACAATCAATATTTACTTTCGGCAAAGGAGATATTCTCCAACTCAGAGGTGAGATATTCGGACTTGTCGGAGAATATAAGGATTCAAACGGAAAATCCTGTACACGGATCATCATACCTTATCCAAGTATAAGGTCTGCCCAGGATGCATACGAATACATTCTCTCTAATCTGGATTCCTACCTCAAAATCCTAGAAAACAGGAAAAACGGATTTATATTCAAAGATTATAAAAACGAATACGGAATTGTGCTTATCAAAAATAATCAGATAGATATTAAAGTAAATCTTTCAGATACTCATCTATGGCTGCCGCTGCCTGCTTAGCAGCCCCCATGGCACTAATCACTGTAGCTGCCCCGGTGACTATATCACCGCCAGCCCAGACAGCCGTTTTTACCGTTTTGCCCGTCTTCCCGTCGGTTACCACCGTTCCCCATTTAGTTGTTTCCAGACCTTTGGTAGTCTGGGCGATTAGAGGGTTGGGCGTCGTGCCCAGGGCTACTATTACCACATCTATCTCAATGATAAACTCACTTCCTGGTATGATTATGGGACGTCGTCGGCCGCTCTCATCGGGCTCGCCCAGCTCCATTTGATAGCACTCCATAGCTACCACCCAATTCTGATCATTACCAAGGAAACGCTTGGGATTGGTCAAGAGCTTAAATTGAATTCCCTCTTTCTTGGCGTTTTCAACCTCTTCGCGTCGGGCTGGCATTTCCGCCTCCGAGCGTCTATAAATCATATAGACCTCATCGGCACCGATCCTTAGCGCGCACCGTGCCGAATCCATAGCCACATTACCACCGCCGATTACCGCTACCTTCTTTCCTCTCTTCACCGGAGTATCATACTCAGGAAAAAGATAGGCCTTCATCAGGTTGACCCGAGTGAGAAATTCGTTTGCCGAATAGATCCCATTCAGGTTCTCCCCAGGAATGTTCATAAACATAGGCAGTCCAGCACCAGTGCCAAGGAAAACAGCCTGGTAGCCATTTTCAAGCAGTTCGTCCACAGTGGCGATCTTACCGATCACCGAGTCTAATTTAAGTTCCAGCCCCATAGAAACAACATAGTCAACTTCAGCTTGAACAATATTCTTGGGCAGCCTGAACTCAGGGATTCCATACGTTAACACTCCTCCAGCCACATGGAGGGCTTCAAAGATGGTAACACTGTGTCCCAGTTTTGCCAGTTCAGCCGCTGCGGTTAAGCCGGCTGGTCCGGAACCGATTACAGCAACCTTTTTCCCCGTTGGTTTGGGTATCACTACTGGGGCAGTTAAATCCTCTTTGTTAGCTCGCTCCCAGTCGGCCACGAAGCGTTCCAGACGACCGATGGCAACGGGCGCACCCTTCCTAGCCAGAGTGCATTTAATTTCGCACTGCGTCTCCTGTGGACAGACCCGTCCGCAAATTCCGGGCAGGCTATTCTTGTCCTTTAGTATCCTCACCGCCTCCGGCATATCACCATCGCAGATAGCCTGGATGAAACCAGGGATATCTATTTCTACCGGGCAGCCTTCTATACATGGGGGTCTCATACACTGGATGCAGCGACTTGCTTCCTCCCGTGCTTGTTTCATGCTGTAACCTAGGGCCACTTCATTGAAGTTTTTCGCCCTTACCTTGGGATCCTGCCTTGGCATCGACACTCGATTTAGATTCAGTTTCCCCATACTTGTTTACTCCCTGCTTTCCATTTATTAAAGCTTCCTGTGTTGAGCCTGCCAATGCTCGAAGGATTCTTTCTCTTCATCAAGATAGATGCGCTGTCGGGCCATGAGTAAATCCCAGTCCACCTGGTGTCCATCAAACTCGGGACCATCCACACATGCGAACTTGGTTTCACCGCCAACGGATACTCGACAGCAGCCGCACATACCAGTACCATCAACCATTATCGAATTCAGGCTGACGATGGTCTTGACCTCGAAAGGCTCAGTGGTCTTGGCACAGAACTTCATCATGACGCTTGGACCGATGGCAACTACCCGGCTAACCTTTTCACTCTCAAGTATTTCCTTCAGTGGTTCGGTCACCAGTCCCTTACGAGCATATGAGCCGTCATCAGTTATAACTATCAACCGGTCGCTGACACTGCGCAGCTCATCTTCCCAGAAGATGAGGTTTTTTCTTCGTACTCCCATAATTGAGATGACCTTGTTTCCCGCCTTTTTTAGAGCTCTGGCGATAGGCATCATGGGGGCAACGGCAAAGCCTCCAGCAACACAGACCACTGTGCCAAATTTATCGATATGGCTGGGCAAACCCAGTGGTCCGACAAAATCGGCAACAAAGTCGCCAGTCTTGAGCAGGCCTAGGCGGCGGGTTGTGGTTCCAACTTCCATGAAGATGATGGTAACACTGCCTTCCTGCCCGTTCCAATCGGCAATGGTCATCGGAATACGCTCACCTCTTTCATCAATCCTGATGATAATAAATTGCCCCGTCCGGGCTTTCTTGGCTACATCCGGTGCCTCGACCTTAAACAGGTGGACATCGGGTACTAAGTTTTGTTTCAGCAGTATTTTGTACACTTGCTTCTCACCTCCGAGCACATCTAGTTTTAGTTTAAGCAACGCTATACAGCCTCAGATTGTTCGCTATCTGATAATCAGGGTAGAGATAACGAGACTTTGCGTTGCCTTGAGCACGGCGGCATCTTGACTGTCTATAATACGGAGACGAATCTACGATGATCGCTCATTCATAATGTTTAATTCAAAGGTGCAGTTTATCACTAAATAATTTACAATTCAAGGGTCAGATTTCTTCCAAATGAGCTTATTTTTTTACCTGTGTTATTCATAAAGAATGCCGATGCCTTTATTTAAACTTGATGAAATATGCTTGTAAGAGCAAATGAATTTGAGGGGATGGAAGAAGCGACATTAAAAGATTTAGCCTTTCTGAGTCGATCTTCGAGGGAACCCGACGAAGTCAGGCCTGATGGATGTGTGAGCACTGTAGAATCAATGGGGCGGTGTTAATGGTGGCTAGCGGACATTGTGGCGTAGCTTAAGATAAACATGCAGAGTTCCAGCAGAGCAGAGAAGATCGGGGAGGAAATGGCGTTAAAAATCTTAGTGGAGCGCAGACATGCCCTCAAATTCATCTTATCTAAATCTATTATCGGCATTCTTTACCTTTCAGGCGAGCCGATCTTACCGCATCTGCTGC